>NZ_BAAAKW010000004.1:0-13768 GCF_039527955.1 Rhodoglobus aureus
TGTTGGCAATCAGACTTCACCCACTACCGCCTCAGCACCCCTTATGGGCAACCTGGCGCAGACACCGAGATCATCACCTGGCTCGATGACCACTCCCGCTACGCACTACACCTCTCCGCCCACGCCCGCATCACTGCCGTGATCGTGCTGCGGAGCTTCACCCAGACCGCTCATCGGCACGGTTATCCGGCGTCAACGCTGACCGATAACGGAATGGTTTACACCGTGCGCCTCGCCGGCGGCAAGAACAGTGGCGGCCGCACGAGCCTAGAAACCGAACTCTTCCGCCTCGGGATCACGCAAAAGAATGGTTCACCCCATCACCCGCAAACTCAGGGCAAAGTTGAACGCTTCCAACAAACACTCAAGAAATGGCTTCGAGCGCAACCGTGCCAACCCACCACGATCACCGAGTTGCAACTGCTGCTGGACGAGTTCGCAGACGAATACAACCAGCGTCGCCCACACCGCTCGCTAGAGCACCGAGCAACACCATTCACGGCCTACACAACCAGCATCAAAGCCACACCCAGCAGCACCCCACGCGATGATTCCCACAACCGAGTCCGCCACGACCGCATCGACAAATCTGGCACCGTCAGCCTTCGCGTTGCCGGCCACCTGCGTCACATCGGGATCGGCCGAACCCACGCCGGAACCCACGTCACACTGCTCATCCAAGAACTCGACGTCACCGTCATCAACGCCGCCACCGGAGAGATCCTGCGGGAGCTCACAATCGACCTCAACCGCGACTACCAACCCGCCGGCACAAAAAAATAGTCCGAACCCACAAACCGTGGGTTCGAACTATTCCGATGTCTTGCGACATCACATTGTCGGGGTAGCGGGATTTGAACCCACGACCTCTTCGTCCCGAACGAAGCGCGCTACCAAGCTGCGCCACACCCCGATCATCGACCACTTGCGTGATCAACAGATCAAGAATAGCCGATATCTCCGGCAGTCAGAGTCACCACGACTGCTTCTGGTCTGCACGCAAAGCGAACGGGTGCATAAATGGAGGTTCCGAGGCCCGCGCTGACGTTCAAGAACGCCGCACGACGCAAGTGATGCCAGATGCTGAGCCCACTCGCCTGTTCGCGAGGAATGTCGCAATTGGTGACGAGCGCGGGCATTCCTGGAATCCGAACCTGCCCTCCATGGGTGTGTCCGGCAAAGATCGCGTCAGCACCGTTCGTGACGAGGGCATCGAGCACGCGACGGTACGGGGCGTGCGTTACGCCGAGGGCTACAGTTTCGGGGCCGTGACGGTCATCTGCCCAGCCGACGTTTTCGCGCATCTCTTCGACATTGGCGGGCAGGCGATCGAGCCGCTCCCAGCCGCGGTGCGCATCAGCAGTGCCGAATAGTTCAAGGCGTGAGCCGCGTAGTTCGATGGCGCGAGCGTGGTTGTTGAGCGAGAGCCAGCCGAGTCGATCCTCGAAATAAGCAGTGAGAGCTTCCGTGTCAAGGTGTTCGACAGGGCGATGGCTCGAGGTGGGCGCGGTGAAGTAGGTGAAGTAGGTGAATGGATTCTTGAACTGAGGGCCGTAGTAGTCATTCGATCCATGAACGAATACTCCCGGGGTGCCCTCAAACGGCTCGAAGGCGCGTTTGATGCCGAGGATGCCGTCAGTGTGCCCCAGGTTGTCACCAGTGTTGATGACGAGGTCAGGTTCGTAGGCGGTGAGCCCGCGAACCCAATCTTGTTTGCCGGTCTGCCACGGTGCCATGTGCAGATCGGAAATATGCAGCACAGTTATGTCGCGCGCACCCGGATCGAGGATCGGCAGCGTTTCGTGGCGGACTGTGTAGCGATTGCGCTCAACGAGGGAACCCCACGCGAATGCGGCCACCCCTGCCGCAGCTACCGCACCGAATGCGGTAGCTGCGGGGGAGAGACGACGGGTCATGAACAGGGAGCGATCTGCGCCACGACGAGGGTAATTGTGGTGCTCGTCTTGGCAGAGGTTCCCGGTGCGGGGCTGGACGATATGACCATGTCAATTCGTGGGTCGCCCGGCGGCACCATTTCGCAGCCCGGACTCACATTCGAGAATCCAGCTCCATTTAATATGCCCTCAGCTGTGCCGTAGTCATATTCCTCACCGCTTCCGACGGCGTCAGGGACTTTTGCCTTGTTGCCCTTGCTTGTGTAAACCGTGACCGTTGCACCAGCAGCGGACTGTGTTCCCGCCCTTGGGTCAGTTCGCACGACCTGGCCTGCAGGCAGTTCGGAGTCAACTCCTCCGCCATCCCTGAAATTGAATCCGAGGCTCACGAGCACCGACTTTGCCTGTTCCAAGGTCTGCAGTCGCACGTCGGGCACCTCTGTTCCAGAGCCGGTGAGCAGCGCGGGATCTGGATCGGCGAACTCGGTGCCAGGGTACTTGAGGTTGAGAGCGATATCGGTTGCTCTGGTGATGTAGTGGCGCAGGCGATAACCCTGAATGCCTGCGTACGAGACGCGACTCATGTCTTGATAGCCGATGCTGTTACCGACCCATGTGGCGGTACCGTAACGGGTAGTCGCGGTTGCCATCCAGGTCTGCTTAGCACCGTCAGTGGTTCCGGTCTTACCGAAGATCGGGATGCCATCGTTGGGGTCAGCATATGCAGCGTTACCGCGGTTGAGGACCTCTTTCATCACGTAGGCGGCGGTCGCTGCGACTTCAGGCGAAATTGCTTGACGACAGTTCTTTTCCTGACCGCCCAGATCGTTGTTCCGAGCGTCGATTGCTTTGTCGATGATGATTGGCTCACACCAGAGTCCGCCGGCGCCGATTGCTGCATAGGCAGAGGCGAGACTGAGCGGTGTAACCGTGTTGGTTCCGATGACCGACGACGGGAAGCTCTCGAGTTCTTTGCCGTCCGCGCGTTCGACGCCCAAGCTTGCAGCGACATTCCGGATGTTGCAGAGATCGAGCTGGATTGCCATGGAGAAGAAGATGCCGTTGATCGACTCTGCGGTGCCTTCAGCGACACTGTAAATCCCGCGCTCACCCGCGTTGTTCTTGAAGGACACAGTGCCTCCGTACGGGCCGTTGCAACTGTCTAGGAACTCCGAGCCGGGAATATCGCGAGCAGTACCAATAAGTCGCTCGTTAATTCCCTTGCCCTGATTGAGCCATTCGATCAGCGTGAAGGCCTTGTAGGCCGATCCGGGCTGGAAGCCAGTAGAACCACCGTATTCGAAGCTCGTGTTGTAGTTCACCGCGGAGGTGTCGGCGCCACCGCCGTCGGCGGTGTCATTGAATATCTTGTTCTCTGCCATCACAAGCACGCGGCCCGTGCCACCTTCCACCGTTGAGGTCGCGCTGCCGAGGGCGTAGGAGGTCTCACCGGGCGGTGCGTACGTCCACGTCGCCTGTTGTGACGCAATTTGCGCGTCGAGATCGAGGGTTGTGTAGATCTTGTAGCCGCCTTGTTTCCAGTTTGCGTTGCGCTCTTCTGGGGTGTCGCCGAGGAACTCGAAGTCGCCAACACTCTTGACGACGTAGTCGCAGAACCACTTGGCGTACTTGTACGCGGCGGTGCAGCCGTTCTTGGGAGATGAAGGCACAACAGATTCTTCATCGACTTGTATCGCTACAGCTTCGTCGTACTCGGCCTGAGTGATCGAGCCGACGTCGAGCATCGCGTACAAGATCACGTCGCGACGCTCTTGGTTTGCTGCGAAGTACTCAGGGTCCGAAAGGTTGCGAATGCTCGGCTCTTGCACGATCGCAATCAGGCTTGCTGATTGTTCGAGCGTGAGGTCCTTCGCGTTGACACTGTAATAGCGCTGCGAGGCGGCCTGAATGCCGTAGGTCGCGTTGCCGAAGTTGGCGATGTTGAGATAAGCGGTAAGGATCTCTTTCTTCGTGTACCGCTTCTCAAGACCGATCGCGAGTTTCATTTCTTTGAGCTTGCGGTCGAAAGTCTCCCGAGTGGCGTCTTCGTATGCCGCTTTGCGTGCGTCTTCAGTCGACAGCGTCTCGGCCTGGGAAATGTAGGTGTTCTTCACCAGCTGCATCGTGAGGGTGGATGCACCACTCTCGATTCCCGAGCTAACGACGTTGCCGACAGCAGCACGCAAGAGCGATGGGAGGTCGACACCACCGTGGTCAAAGAAACGGCGGTCTTCACCGTCGACTGTGGCATCTATCGCGTACTGAGAAATCTGGTCGTAACTGACCACTTGACGGTTCTGGTCGTAGATTGTCGCGATCGGGTAGTAGCCATCAACGTTGCCCCTGCCGGTGTAGGCGGCATAGAGCGTGTTGCGTTCTGGCTGCTGGTCGATCTCGAAGTACTCGGGTAAGCCATCGAAGATGCCGATGGTGCTGGAAGCAGTGATGCCGGTAACGGCGAGCGCGGGGGCGACCATGGCAGTAATGAGCACGCCAGAGAGCGCACTTAAGCCAATGAGCCCGGCGAGAGCCGAGACTATGCCACGACGCGGAGTTTTTTGGGCAGACATATGATCAAGAGTAAGGGATCATTGATAACGCCATGCTGAACGGGAGCCGCAAATATGCCCACTTGGGAGTACCTGACTACACCGCTAATGGTGCACAATTCCACCGCAATCCTCAATAACTGGGGTTCTGAGGGTTGGGAACTTGTGCAGGTTGGCACCGGCCCTGAGGGTGGCCCGGTCGCTTATTTCAAACGCATCAAGGAAGAGAACAAGTAATGTCACAGCTTGATGAGCGTCTCGCAGAGCTCAATCTCACGGTTCCGGAGTCGTCTAAACCTCTCGCCTCGTACCTGCCGGCGATGGTCACAGGAAACCTTGTGTACACCTCTGGCCAGTTGCCTTTGGTCGGTGGCAAGCTTCCCGCCACCGGCAAGGTTGGTGCCGAAGTGGATGCTGAAGCAGCCCACGAATACGCCAAGACTTGTGTTCTCAACGGCCTTGCTGCCGCTAAGGGCGTCATCGGTTCGTTGGACCGCATCACGCGAGTGGTGAAGGTTGTCGGCTTCGTGGCCTCCGACCCCAGCTTCACGGGGCAGCCCGGCGTCATCAATGGCGCCTCTGAGCTGTTGGGCGAGATCTTTGGTGAGACGGGCAAGCACGCTCGCAGCGCCGTTGGTGTTGCTGTTTTGCCCCTCGATGCTCCGGTTGAGATCGAGTTCGTTTTCGAGTTCGCGTGATCGAAGTGTGGTACCCCGGCCAGGCCGGGGAGAACGCGCCGCTGCGCCAGTGTGAGCTCGGCCAGTGGGATCCGACGCATGCGGGCGTAACGCTCAGTGCGCGTCGGCTCGTGCAAGACAGCCGCGAAGTTGGCGATGGCGATATCTTTGTTGCCATCGGCACGACGGCATCCCCGGCGCTGCCCTACATTGAGCCAGCGCTGAAGCAGGGCGCCGTTGCGGTGCTCGTGGATGCGGCGGCAGCCGAAGGCGTGAACCTCGGCGAGCGTGTGTTCGCGATTGCGAATCTGCGAGACGTGATTGGGGCGATGGCGGATGCGTTTGTTGGGCATCCATCTCGCTCGATGTCGATGATCGGTATCACGGGCACCAACGGCAAAACGTCTACCGCGCACTTGCTGACGCAGGCGTGGCAGCGGCTCGGTATGACGTCCGCGACGATCGGCACGCTCGGTGCCGGTATCACGGGTGAACACCGCATCAACATGGGAATGACGACCCCGCAGGTCACCGCCGTGCACCAATTCTTGGATGACTTTCACCGTGCAGGCGTCGACAACGTGGCTATGGAGGTCAGCTCTCACGCGCTCGAGCAGCGTCGCGTCGATGGCGTCGAGTTCGACATTGTGGCGTTCACGAATTTCACTCGCGATCACCTCGACTATCACGGGTCGATGGAGGAGTACGCAGCTCAGAAGGCGAAAATCTTCACTCTTCCGGGAGTGAAAACCGCCATCCTCAACTTGGATGACGCGGCTGCCGAAAACCACTTCCACCACACTCTGCCCGAGGGCATGCGTGGCATCGGCATGACCTCGAGCGGCCACGCTGAAGCAAGCGTGCGAGCTGACAACGTGCAACTTACGACCGAGGGTCTCGAGTTCGACCTCGTGATTGAGGGCGAAAGCCACCACGTCGCGAGCGGGCTCATCGGTCGCTTCAATGTCGACAACTTGCTCACCTGTGCGACGGTTCTCTGGGCTCAGGGCATCGAGCCGCGAGCGATCGCCGAGGTATTGGCTCCTCTCGAGCCGGTACTGGGGCGAATGACCCGCATCCGCGAGAACAACCAGTTGCCGCTGGTTGTTGTGGATGCTGGACACACCCCCGATGCGGTGCGTCACGCTGTGACGGCTCTGCGTGAGTCTGGCCACACCCGCGTTGTGACCGTCTTTGGGGCAACAGGCGACCGTGACCCGGGCAAGCGCCCCGAGATGGCGCGCATTGTTGAAGAGGGTTCTGACCTGATCGTGGTCACCGACGACGACGTGCACAACGAAGATGGCGACCAGATTGTGGCGCACATTCGCGCCGGCTTCGAGCATCCTGAACGTGTTGTTGAGATTCGCGATCGTGCGAGTGCCATTGCTTATGCGATCGATGCAGCGAATCCGGATGATGTGGTGCTGTTGCAGGGCAAAGGTCACGAACCGTACCAAATCGTCGGCAATGAGCGTGTGCCGTTCAGCGACATCGACACCGCTATTCGCTTGCTCAAGGAGCGCGCGAAGTAGCGTTCAACTAGGCGGTAGCCGCACGCGAGAGCGAGGGCAGGCTGTTCTTAACGGTGAAGGCCGGGCCGCGATCGCGACCCGGCCTTTGCCGTATCCGGCTCGAGACTATTTGAGCTTGTCGGAGATGATCTGCATCACAGTCGTGTCGGCGAGGGTGGTGGTGTCACCGATTTCGCGCCCCTCCGCGACGTCCTGAAGCAGGCGGCGCATGATCTTGCCCGAACGCGTTTTGGGCAGTTCGGAGACGATGAAGATTTCGCGCGGGCGGGCGATCGCTCCGATCTCTTTCGCAACGTGCAGGCGAAGAAGCGCACTTGCTTCTGCGGCGGTCTGAGCGTGCTCCTGGTTGGACTTGAGGATCACGAATGCGACAACGGCTTGACCGGTGGCTTCATCGGCGGCACCAACAACTGCTGCTTCGGCAACGATGTGGTTAGACACGAGGGCTGACTCGATTTCGGTGGTCGAGAGGCGGTGACCGGAAATGTTCATCACATCATCCACTCGGCCAAGCAACCAGATGTCGCCGTCTTCATCGACGTGGGCGCCGTCGCCCGCAAAGTACTTGGGGGCGTCGAGGTTGGGGAACTTCGACCAGTAGGTTTCCTTGAAGCGCTCGGGGTCGCCCCAGATGCCGCGCAGCATCGCCGGCCATGGTTCGGAGACAACAAGGAGCCCACCGTTCGGCGGATCAACGCGGGTGCCATCTTCGCCAAGGATGTCGATCTTGATTCCCGGAATCGGAACCTGCGCCGAGCCTGGCTTCAGAGTCGTCAGCCCCGGTAACGCCGAGACCATGATGGCGCCGGTCTCGGTCTGCCACCACGTGTCAACGATGGGAGTGTTTCCCGCACCAATGACGTCGCGATACCAAATCCACGCCTCAGGGTTGATGGGCTCGCCCACCGAACCGAGCACCCGAATCGAGCTCAGGTCGTACTGCTCCGGAATCTGACGCCCGGCTTTCATGAACGAACGGATGGCGGTGGGCGCCGTGTAGAAAATGCTCACCCCAAACTTCTGGATGATCTCCCACCAGCGGCCCTGGTTTGGGGTGTCAGGGGTTCCCTCGTAAAGCACCTGAGTGGCGCCGTTGGCGAGAGGACCATACGTGACGTAGGTGTGGCCGGTGATCCAGCCGACATCGGCCGTGCACCAGTAGACATCAGTTTCGGGCTTCAGGTCGAACACGTTCTTATGGGTGAAGGCTGCCTGCGTGAGGTAACCGCCACTGGTGTGCAGGATGCCCTTCGGCTTGCCCGTCGTGCCCGAAGTATAGAGCACAAAGAGTGGGTTCTCGGCCGGGAACCCCTGTGCCTCGTGCTCAGGCTCCGCTGCCTCGATCTGATCGTGCCACCACAGGTCGCGACCCTCGGTCCATTCCACATCGTTGTCGCCGCGCTTGACGACCAACACATTGGTGACGCTTGATTCCCCGTTGGCTAGTGCGGCATCCACTGCGGCTTTGAGGGGGAAGACTTTGCCTTTTCTCCAGCCGCCATCAGCCGTGACAACTAGTTTGGCGCTCGCGTCGTCGATGCGGCTGCGAAGGCTTTCGGCGCTGAAGCCACCGAAGACTACGGAGTGGGCGGCACCGAGGCGCACCGTGGCGAGCATCGCGATGACAGCTTCGGGAACGAGAGGCATGTAGATAGCGACAACATCGCCCTGGCCGACGCCAAGGGCTGCCATTGCATTGGCGGCGCGCTTCACTTCGGCGGTGAGTTCGGCGTAAGTGATGCTGCGGCTATCGCCGGGTTCACCCTCCCAATGGATGGCGGTGCGGTCACCGTTGCCGGCAAGAACGTGGCGGTCGAGGCAGTTGTAGGCCACATTGAGTTCGCCGTCGGCGAACCACTTGGCAAACGGCGGGGTAGACCAATCTAGGGTCTCGGTAAATGGCTTGTGCCAGTGCACATACTCGCGAGCTTTGTCGGCCCAGAATTCAATACGGTCTTCTTTAGCTGAGGTGTAGAGGTCGCGACTAGCCTCAGACGCCGCAGAAAAGGCATCTGATGGGGCAAAACGACGTGATTCGTGCAGAAGACTGTCGATGGAATTACTGGTCATTTGATCCTCTTCGATCGTGTGATTGCGGTTCTCGATCTCGTGCTTTCTGAAAGTATTCCACCGATTCTAGAACCTCCTATGCGGTCACATACCGTTGCGTTACACTGAAAGTCGTCGAATGCAAGTTCGGCACGCGGCAATTTTGATTCCCCCCAATCGATTGCCGTGGTGGCGGCGCCTGTTCCCCCCAATAGGCGTCGCCCCTCTTTCGTTAATGCGGCCGTTTTGGCGCGCATTGGCGCACTTCTCCTCCACAAGCTCGGTTGCGTCAGTTCGAACTGGCGGCGCCGGCTGAACTGAAGCGACAGTGCCGGATGCCGTGAAGCGCCTTAACGACGTATGGGGGCGCTCGAGAGCACCCCCATACGTTCTCAGCGATCGTTCTAGACGATTGCTGCTTTCAGTTCTGCTGCTGCCGCTGCGGGGTCAGATGCTCCGTGGATGGAACCTCCGGCGACCGCGACTGTTGCTCCGGAACGCTGTACCGCGGCGATGGTGCTGGCGTTGATGCCGCCAGCAACGGAGAACGGTACTCGAGCTACTTCGCCATCGCTGAGGAGGGTCTGGAAGGTGAATCCGGGTTCTGCCTGCTCGTCGAGCCCTGCGTGCATTTCGACAAAAACTGCTCCAAGTGCGGTGACCTCTTTGGCGCGAGTGACTTTGTCTGCAACGCCGATAAGGTCGACCACGATGCCCTTCTTGTGAGCCTTAGCTGCTTTTACCGCACCGATGATGGTGCTGTCTCCGGCGGCCCCCAATATGGAGACGTAGTCGGCTCCGGTGGAGAAAGCGATATCTGCCTCGAGCTCACCGGCATCCATTGTCTTCAGGTCAGCGAACACGAGCTTGTCGGGGTGTGCGTCTTTGATTGCGCGCACAGCGCTGAGGCCCTCGTGCTTGATGAGCGGTGTGCCCAGTTCGAGGATGTCGACGTACGGGGCAACCTGTCCGGCAAGCGTGAGGGCTGCATCGATGGTCAGGACGTCCATTGCTACTTGAAGCTTCATTTGATTCTCTTTCATTGTGTTGGTTCGAGCGAAACTGTGGAACGGATGGCTAATCGCGTGTCATTCGAGGTTTGCGTGACGCGGCCAAAGTTCCTCGGCGCTTGCTCCGGAGTTCTTCCACATCGTGTGGAACATTGCGTCGCCGAGCAGGAGCAGCGCCTGTTCGAACAAGCTTCCGGAGTACTGCCGGGATCGAGTCGCACCGTGATCCTGTTTTTGCGCGGCAGGAATAACGATCGCGACGTCGGCGAGCGAAGCAAGGGGGGACGAAGCCGCCGTGGTTACGGCGATGATCTGTGCGTTGGCGTTGGCTGCGGTCGTTGCCGAGCGAATGACGCCTGCGGTGGTTCCCGAGCCGCTGGCCGCCACCAACAGATCACCCGCCCGAATCGCGGGCGTTGTCACGTCTCCGACAATGTGGACGTGGAGTCCCAAGTGCATGAGGCGCATCGCGAGCATCCGCAGGGCAAGACCGGAACGGCCTGAGCCGAGCACGAAAACTCTTTTGGCGGTGGTGAGCATGGCGATCGCCGCAGGGACGGTCTCCGCGCTATCCCGAATAATTGCTTCACTGATCGCGATGTTCTCAGCGAGAACCAAATCGATTGCGGCGGGGACTGCAGAAGTGATGTCGTTGCTGGCCATTACTTCACTGTGCCACCCGTTTGGGCGGGATGATGCCCGCCGTTTGGCCGGTATTTACTACCCGAATGGGTAGGTGGTGTCTAAAATGGGGGCGTGACCGATCTCCATAGCGCCAGCGCTCTCGAACTTGTCGACTCCGTGCATTCTGTGGTGTCGAGTTCATTGCTTCAGATAGCGGGCGCATTCTCCAGCGTTCTCAAACCCGTGGTTGCGCACAGTTCATTGCTGATTTTTACGGAGGACTGCACGGGACGACCGCAGAAAAAAGCCGGCGAGGCATCAATCACTGATCATGTGAGCATTGCGGAGCTTGATGTCGTGCGGGAGACCGTGTCAGCTCTGGGGCATCCGGTGTGGGGACTCCGCGCGGTAGTCGCACGGAGTGAACGCCCGACCGCGGTGTGGATTGCCCCGACCGGTTCCTTGCTCGTTCTCACCAATCCCGTCCTGGTAAACGGCTCACAGACTGAGGAGGATGCTCTCGCAACGGTCGCCTCACTGTGGCGTTTGGTCGCGGTAAGCATTCAACAGCAGGTTGCAGTGGCTAGCCCTGACTATTTACGTGACTCGCGGATGGCATCGCAGGATCGAGCACAGGTCATTGCTGACCTCACCGATGCGCATTCGACGACCCTCGAACAAATACTTGCGACGTTGCGCTCTCGTGACGCGGCGGATGCGACCGCTAGGCAGGAGGCTACCGATCTGGCTGCGAGTGCCATGGTCAGGCTGCGGGCAGTCTCGGATCGGGATCGGAGTTTGGCGGAGGAGCCAGTGGTGCGCGCCTTCGAACGGCTCAAAGCGGACCTGCGCCCACTGGTGCGGTTCGGCGATTTCGACGTTCAATTCGTCGATCCGCCAGCCACTGGTCGCGCCCTGCCGGGCGAGGTTGCGCACGCGGGCCGGGCAATTGTGCGGGGAGCGGTGCTCGCTCTGATGGATCAACCGGGAGTCGCTCGGCTGCGGGTGGAGTGGAATTGCGACGGTGAGAATTTGCTGATCGGAATACGCGATGACGGTCCTGGTGAGCTCGCTCTCGATGACCCCCCGGTGCGACAACTCATGGAGCGGGCGGTTGCTCTTCGCGGTCGGCTGAGTGTGAACGGCACCTCAGGCTGGGGGTCCGAAATTTCCGTCGTTCTACCGCTGAGCGCCGAAGGTCTCGACCGTTCGCCCAGTGCGCAATGGCAAGTAACCGAACGGGAATCTGACGTGCTCGAATTGCTCGCATCCGGCGCTCGCAATAAAACGATCGCCCAATCGTTGTCGATCAGCGAGAACACCGTGAAGTTTCATGTGGCGAACCTGCTCCGTAAGGCTGGGGTGTCGAACCGGGCCGAGCTCGTTTCGGCATACCGCTGAGGCGGGATAGTGGCCTTCGGGACGCTGCTTTACCTTTCCTCCACAGTCGTGGTCCCGGGGAGGGAGGCACGGTTCGTGCGGAACCACTGAAGCGGCTTTGCCGCGTGCTTAGCGTTGCGGCGTGACTGAGACTTCGAATGCCCCCGAAACCGTTCCATTTGTTGCTCGCCGACGGCTCTCGGCGGAGACCACTCTTGCCGTGGGCGTGCCCGCCGGTGGTTTGCCTGGAGCGGCTGGTTCCGGTGCTGCTGCTGGCGTCGGTTCTAGGCCCGACTCTGGCTCTGGCTCTGGCTCAGGTGCGGTTGCGGGCTCGACTGCCGGTGTGGGGCTTCGGGATGCCTCAGCACAGGTCGTGCACGAATTCGGGCCCCTCGCACCCTATGTCGGCCGGCCCAACATCACCGATGTGTTCGTGAACGGTGCCAAGCAGGTATGGATTGATCGTGGTGGCGGGCTCGAAGCTGTCGGCGATGTGGGGATGACCGAAGCAGATCTGCGCACTCTCGCCGTGCGACTCATCAACGTGGGCGGTCGTCATATTGATGAAGCGACCCCGTGCGTTGATGTGCGTTTGGCTGGCGGTGTGCGGGTTCATGCGGTGTTGCCGCCGATTTCGCCCACCGGCACATTGCTGTCAATTCGGGTTCCCAGTCGCCAACCGTTTGGACTCGCCGAGCTCGACTTTGCGGGCTTCTTCAGCGAGGTGCCGCTGGTGCGAGTGAAAGCCCTCATCGACGAGCGGGAAAACGTGCTCATCTCGGGCGCATCGGGAGCAGGAAAGACCACGTTTCTTGGCGCTCTGTTGGGGGCGGCATCCGATTCAGAGCGGATTGTGGCGATTGAGGATGTCGCTGAGCTGCGAGTCGAGCACCCCCACTTCGTGTCGCTAGAAGCTCGGCAAGCGAACCTCGAGGGTGCCGGCGGCTACGGGCTGCCTGCTCTCGTGCGGGAGGCGTTGCGCATGCGGCCTGACCGGCTGGTGGTTGGCGAGTGTCGCGGTGCAGAAATCCGCGAATTGTTGAGTGCTTTGAACACCGGCCACGATGGTGGCGCGGGCACCTTGCACGCAAACTCGTTGAAGGATGTGCCGAGCCGTTTGGAGGCTTTGGGTGCGCTCGCCGGTTTGGATGCTTCCGCGATTGCCCGGCAGGCGGTCAGTGCAATTGGGGCCGTGCTGCATATCGACCGGGTCGACGGCAGGCGCAGGCTCACTCACGTGGGGCGGCTCGTGCTCGACGAGCATGACCGGCTGGCGATCGCCGACCTCGAATGAAACGCGCGTTCTCCCAATTGCCCGAGGTCGCGAGCGTCACCCAGCGGTTGGCCGTGCTGCTGAACGCTGGGCTTACGCCGTCATCGGCCTGGCGCCATGTGGCGCGTGGGCGCCCTGCAGAGAGCGTAGCGGTGGCGGTAGCGGTCGGGGGCGACGAACCCGGAGGAGCGCCGGAACGGATCGCGCGGGCATCCGAAAGTTTGCCGTCGCTTGATCGACAGGCGTGGAACTCGTTGGCTGCGGCCTGGCTCGTTGCGGGGCAGGTGGGGGCGCCGCTTGCCGGTGCACTCCGCACGCATGCGAGGGCGTTGCGGATGCTCGTGCATATCCAGCGCGAAGTGGCCACCGCCCTAGCCGCCCCGGTCGCGACGGCGCGCATGGTTTTGGCGCTGCCGGCGGTCGGACTCGTGTTCGGGGCGCTTCTGGGTTTCGACACCCTGGGAGTGCTCGTGACGACACCGATCGGATGGGGCTGCCTTGTGGTTGGCGGCGGGCTGATCGTTGTGGCCGTTCGGTGGAATGCGCGGCTCGTGCGCACAGCCACGCCCACGCGCGCAGCGCCCGGTTTGGAGTGCGAGCTCATGGCCATTGCGGTGTCTGGCGGTGGGTCTCTCATTCAGGCGCGGGCTGTGGTTACTGGCGCGCTCGACCGCTTCGAGTTGCCCGGTGACGGTGATCACCTTGACGAGGTGTTGCAGCTCTCGCACGAAGCGGGGGTGCCGGCCGCAGAGTTGTTACGTGCCGAAGCTGACGAA
>NZ_BAAAKW010000005.1:0-93128 GCF_039527955.1 Rhodoglobus aureus
CAGAACTGCCCGGGACTTCCGCACCTTTGGGGTGACAAGAAAGAACTTTACGGGGATTCCCCGCCCCCACCAAACCCTCCCCCATCCCGGGCGTGTCGAGACCCCACACCCAACAAAACACCGGTGCCTGTGCAACTAGAGAGCGGCTGAGGATGCGTCATAACGGTGCGACCGCCCCAGCGCGAATAGGTCGTTCCGGGAGAAGATGGCTCTATGCCCAGTTTCTCCACCCGCGCAGCGCGCCTCGAGGATGCCCAGGAACTCGCCGTCGTGCACACACAGTCGTGGAAAGAGACCTACACCGGACTGTTTCCCGAACAAGCGTGGAGTGATGAGGCGCGCCTGCGGCGTCTGGCTATGTGGAACGAACTACTCACTGATAGCAACGTCACAACAGTCGTGGCTGAGGTTGAATCGCGCATCATCGGATTCGCTCACGCAGAACACAACCGTGACGAACCAGCGCTGCCCACTGAGGAACTCAAGATGATCTACGTGCTGGCCGAAGCACACGGCACCGGCGCCGGTCAGGCGCTTATCGACTCTGCACTCGGCCGGGCGGCGGCAAGCGTGTGGGTACTCGAGCAGAATCCCCGTGCGCGCTCCTTCTATTCCAGAAACCGCTTTATGTATGACGGCACAGTGCGCGAGATGGACTTTGATCCGAACATCCGCGAACTTCATCTCGTTCGCACGAAACTAACTACAGCCGCGAAACACAGCATGCGAACCCGCACGTAGTCTGCAAACTGCATCGAGGTGCCTAAGTTGGACGCGACAAACTAATAGTCATACAATTGAAATTGCTCGCAGAGTGAACAGCTGCAATCGTGGCTAGACCGCTGCCCGGACACGAGGAAGTGCAATGACTTGGATGGTAACCGGCGGCGCTGGGTATATCGGCGCCCACATAGCTCGAGCGCTAGTGAGATCCGACATGGAGACCGTAATCGTTGATGACCTCTCCAGCGGATTCACGCGCTTCATCCCCGAGGGGGTGCCATTCGTGCAGGCCGATATCCTGGACACAAACGCGCTCGTCGAGACGATGAGTACGCACGGCGTGACTGGCGTCATCCATGTTGCCGGCTTCAAGTACGCCGGGGTTTCAGTGCAGCGACCATTGCACACCTATGCGCAGAACGTGACCGGCACGGTCTCACTGCTCGAAGCCATGCAGGAATGCGAGATCGACCAGATCGTCTTCTCCTCGAGCGCCGCGGTCTTCGGAACCCCAGACGTTGACCAGGTCACCGAAAGTACAGCGAAAGACCCACTCTCCCCTTATGGAGAGTCAAAGCTGATCGGCGAGTGGCTGCTGCGCGACCAGGCCGTCGCGACCGGGCTGCGACACACCTCGCTGCGCTACTTCAACGTCGTCGGCTCCGGCGACCCCGCCGTGTACGACACCAGCCCACACAACCTCTTCCCCCTGGTATTCGAAGCGCTCGTCGCCGGAAAGACACCACGGATAAACGGCACGGACTACCCCACCCCTGACGGCACCAATGTGCGCGACTACGTTCACGTCGCCGACATCGCCGCCGCCCACGTTGCTGCCGCCCGTCGGCTAGAAGCCCATGAAACGATCGAACCCGCCTACAACCTCGGCAGCGGAAATGGGCTCTCCGTCGCAGAGATCATGACTGCCATCGCCACCGTTACCGAAATCGACTTCACCCCAGAAGTAGCACCGCGCCGCGCCGGCGACCCGCCCCGCATCGTTGCCAACGGCGATCTCGCCGCCCGCGATCTCGACTGGAAAATGCGCCACACCGCTGAAGAAATGGTTCGCAGCGCCTGGGAAGCCCGCCTTCGTGCAGAAAATGGAAGTGCACAATGACATCGAAAATCACCAAACGTCCCACCACTCTCGCTGACGGCCGAGAGCTCATCTACTTTGATGATGCCGACTCCACACTGGGTGAACAGCATTCGGTCGACAGCAGAACCCTCGACCCACGACCTGTCACTGCGACCATGCGGCAAGACATCCTTACCGGGGAATGGGTATCCATCGCGGCGGCCCGCCAGAATCGCGTATTCCTTCCGCCCGCGGATCAAGACCCGCTCGCGCCACAAACTCCGCAAAATCCATCCGAAGTGCCGGCGCTCTATGACGTCGCAGTCTTCGAGAATCGCTCACCCTCGTTTGGACCAGCCCTCGCCGGGAGCGAGAACAGCCCGACCGGCCTCGACGACCTCGCTGACCTTGGTCTCGGCCGCACCCGCAGTTCCATTGGGCGGTGTGAAGTCGTATGCTTCAGCCCCGACCACGAAGGTTCGTTCGGAACGCAGACAGTCAGCCGTGCCCGCACCGTGATCGAAGCATGGGCGGATCGCACCGAAGCGCTCTCTGCGCTGGAGGGCGTGCAGCAGGTGTTCCCCTTCGAGAACCGCGGTGAAGCCATCGGCGTGACACTGCACCACCCGCACGGACAGATTTACTCCTACCCCTACATCACGCCGAAGACGCAGCGGACTCTTGATTCGATCGAGGGAACCAGCCCTGACATGTTCCAGCGAATCCTCGACTTCGAGCGCGGAGGAGATCGCGTCGTGCTGAGTGGGGAACACTGGACCGCCTTCGTGCCTTTCGCGGCGCGCTGGCCCATCGAAGTGCACATGTTGCCACATCGCCAAATTCCTGACTTTGCCGCAACCTCAGACGTCGAGCGCGACGAGCTGGCAACTCTCTACCTGAAGCTACTTCGCGGCATCGACGCAATCTACGACTCCCCCACGCCATACATCGCAGCGTGGCATCAGGCTCCGGTGAATCGCGCACGCGATACGTTCCGCCTCCACCTCCAGCTGACCTCGCCTCGTCGCGCGGCAGACAAACTTAAATACCTCGCCGGTTCTGAATCGGCGATGGGCGCGTGGATCGGTGATGTCACCCCCGAGGCCGCGGCTGAGAACATCCGAAAGGCAATTGAACGAGTATGAGCGACACAGCGCAGCAGCTAAGCGAACGTTTTATCAGCCTTACCGGCCGCGAGCCGGATGGCCTGTGGTCAGCGCCAGGCCGCGTCAACCTCATCGGTGAGCACACTGATTACAACGAAGGCTTCGTGCTGCCATTCGCCATCGATCGGCGCACGCGCGCTGCTGTCGGGCTACGCACTGACCGTGTGATCCGGGTCACGAGCACATTCGATGACACCTCCGTTGAGTTTCAACTGACCGAACTCGACGCTGCGCATACCGCCGGGCACATTGTGGGGTGGAGCGCGTATCCACTCGGAGTCGCGTGGGCTCTCGGACAGCATGGCGCAGATCTCACCACCGTTCCGGGCGTAGACATCATCATCGACTCCACCGTGCCAGTCGGCGCAGGGCTGTCATCCTCTGCAGCAATCGAAAGTTCAGTGGCTCTGGCCCTCAACGCTCTATGGAGCCTCGGCTTCTCACGAGAAAAACTTGCTCAGGTCGGACAACTCGCAGAGAACGAAGTAGTCGGCGCCCCCACCGGAATCATGGACCAGTCGGCGTCGCTCCTCGGTGAATCAGATTCCGCTGTGTTCCTAGATTGCCGCTCGCTCGACGTAGCGGTTGTTCCGCTCGGACTGGCTCAAGCTGAGCTGAGCATCCTCGTGATGGACACACGTGTATCCCACTCCCATGCAACGGGTGGATATGCAGAACGCCGCGCGGCCTGCGAAGCAGGCGCAGCCGCGATGGGAGCTACGTCGTTGCGCGACGTGAACGTCTCCGATCTTGACCGTGCCCGCGAACTGCTCGACGACGTAACCTTCCGACGCGTCCGCCACGTTGTCACCGAGAACCAGCGAGTGCTTGACACGGTTCGAGTGCTGAACGAAGAAGGACCCCTCGCAATCGGAGCGCTCCTCGATGCATCGCATCTATCAATGCGCGACGACTTCGAGATCTCGATCCCCGAACTCGACCTTGCCGTCGAGACCGCACAAGCACACGGTGCAATCGGAGCGCGGATGACCGGAGGAGGATTCGGCGGAGCAGCAATCGCGCTGGTCCCCTACGAAAGCGTCGCCGAAATCGAGAACGCGGTGAAGGAAGCCTTCGCCGCTCGCGGATTTGCCGAGCCCGTGACTTTCACTGTGACACCGTCGACGGGCGCCGAGCGCAACAATACCGAATAGGCGGCACGAGAAAACTCACAACGCGACAACGACCGGTGGTGGAGATGGGGGGAATTGAACCCCCGTCCACTGCTGTAATTCCATGCCTTCTACGGGTGTAGCTTGTGCAGACGTTCTACTCGGCTTTGATCTTTGCCACAAGCACCTAGATCAACAAGCCCAGCCAGAGTGCAAGTCCCACGTAGCCCTCAAGCGTAACTACGCAGCAATCTCTCTAAATTGCGCCAGTATCCGGGTAGAGAGCATTCCCGATCTGACGGACTTCTTTAGTGCGCTCGCTTAGGCAGCGAGGGCGAAGTCAGTGCGCTTTGAATTGGCACTTATAGTTTGCAGTCATCGTTAACGAGATAAGGCTGCATTCTCGACCCGCTTCTCATCGTTTTGCAGGCAATGTCGAAACCGATCATCCCCCTGAGAAGGTCGTTGTCGCGCTGTGGAGTTGTCAAATCTGCCCAATGAACAGGCAGCCCTCAATTGTAGTTCAGAATCAGGCCACTAGCCAGCCCAAGCATTGACTCCTCAGAAACCTCCGCGTAGCCCCCTACTCTTGGTCCATGAGGATCAATGCTTTTTCGGATGTGTGCCTGCGCATCATCATGCTCCTCTCCGCCACGTCAGAGTCTGAGTTGAAGACCACCCGCGTCATCGCCCAACAGGTTGAGACCCCGTATAACCACGTCAGCAAGGCCATCATCCGGCTGCGGGAGCTTGGCCTGATCGAGGCCGTGCGCGGACGCTCCGGCGGAGTGCGAATCAGCGATGCCGGCCGCCTGGCCACTGTTGGCTGGGTCCTGCGCCAGCTCGACACACGCGCCGACCTTGCGGACTGCGAAACGCCCGACGGCGTCTGCCCCCTCATTGACGGCTGCGGCCTGCGGGCTGCACTGCGACGCGCCAGAGAAGCCTTTTACGTCGCACTCGATGACGTCGTGATTTCCTCGCTCCCCCGGAGCCGGTCGAATGAGCCTGTTTCCCTGATGCTGGGCCTGCGCCCGCCGGACTGAGCGTTCCCTCTCCCCACCTCGACCGGGTGGCGCACAGGCCCTTGCCAGAAAACACGCATTTCAAATGCTACTTTAGGAGAACGCCCCAGAACAAGGAGACAGAATGCTCTCGACCCAGTCCCTCCCCCTCATTGAAGCCACACTTCCCCTGGTCGGTGAGCGCATGCCCGAGATCGCAAAAAACTTCTACAGCAGGATGTTCGCAGCTCACCCCGAACTCTTCGATGGGCTCTTCAGCCGATCGAACCAGAAGAACGGCTCGCAGCAGCAAGCCCTGGCCGGCAGCATCGCTGTCTTCGCGACGCACCTCGTAAAAAACCCCGACACCACGCCGGAGGCCATGCTCTCCCGCATTGCCCACAAACATGTCTCCCTCGACATCCAGCCCGAGCAGTACGACGTCGTCTACAAGTATCTGTTCGAGGCAATCGCCGACGAACTTAGCGACGTCATCACCGCGGAAATCGCCGGCGCATGGACTGAGGTTTACTGGCTCATGGCCCACGCTCTAATCAAGCTCGAAAAGGGCCTGTACGCCGGCGCCGGCAACAACACACCACTGGCACCGTGGATCGTCATCGGCAAGGATCCGGCGGGAACCGACGCGCTCACCTTCACCCTCGAGCCTGCCGACGACACGACACCCGCTTTGGCCCTGCCCGGCCAGTACGTGAGCGTCACCGTGGCAATGCAGGACGGTATCCGCCAGGTTCGCCAGTACTCGCTGTCTGCGGGCACGGCTACGACTCGCGTCTTCACCGCGAAGTTGGATGCCGAGGGCGAAGTCTCCCCCGCCCTGCACCGCGACGCGCAGCTCGGCGACACGCTCCTGCTCTCCAACCCCTGCGGCGACGTCACCCTTGCCGAGGGCGACACTCCCCTGATCCTTGCCTCCGCCGGCATCGGTTGCACGCCAAGCGCATCGATCCTGCGCTCACTCGCCCTAGGCAAGTCACAGCGTGAGGTGAAAGTGCTGCACGCCGAGAACAACCTTGGAGGATGGGCCTTGCGCGAGCAGATGAACGAGGATGTCGCGCTTCTGGAGGCCGCCGAGCTGGAACTATGGCTTGAGATCCCGAGCGAGGGCGCCCACGAGGGTTTTATGT
Source organism: Rhodoglobus aureus (assembly GCF_039527955.1). Taxonomy (NCBI): domain Bacteria; kingdom Bacillati; phylum Actinomycetota; class Actinomycetes; order Micrococcales; family Microbacteriaceae; genus Rhodoglobus; species Rhodoglobus aureus. The sequence goes on from NZ_BAAAKW010000005.1 coordinate 6,235, forward strand.
CCCTCGACGACGTCACGATCCCAGAAAACGCCTCGATATACCTCTGCGGCCCGCTGCCGTTCATGCGCAGCCTTCGGTCGCAAGCACTCGCGTCTGGCGTGCCTGCGCATCGCATTCACTACGAAATCTTCGGTCCGGACCTCTGGCTCGCCGGCGCCTAGACCGATCAACTCGCCGCTGAACGAGGCCGGCCGCTCGAAACCATCGCGCTATCCAAGAAGGCAGTCCACGTGGAGTGAACGCTGCGAGCGAACTTGAGCTTTCACTCAGCCGGAGCAAAGTAGGTTCGAGGGATGAGCGAAACTACAGAAGCCCTGCCCACAAAGATCACAATGTTTGGTGCAGATTGGTGCCGCGACTGCGTGCGCTCTGAAGCCCTCCTCAACTCGCTAAATCTCGACTGGGAGAAGGTTGACGTAGAGAAAGACCCCAGCGCTGCCGACCGCGCCCAGGCCATCAGCGGCCGCCTCAGCATTCCCGTGGTTCACTTCACCGACGGAACCTTCCAGGTGGAGCCGAGCGACCGCGAGCTCAAAGCGAAGCTTGAAGAGCTCGGCGCAATTTAGTCAGCATTCAACGCAACTAAAAGTGTGGTTTAGCGCAAGCTGAACCGCACTTTTGCGCGCCCGAAACAGAAGTTGGTGCGAGCGAAATCGCTCGGCTACTCCCCCATGTTCTTGCGTGCGGCGATCGCACGATCTGACTCGCGCTTGTCTTGACGCTCACGCAGCGTCTGACGCTTGTCATACTCACGCTTACCCTTGGCAACCGCGAGCTCGACTTTGGCTCGGCCATCCAAAAAATAGATCGACAATGGCACGAGCGTGTAACCGCCCTGCTTGATCTTGTTGTGGATCTTAAGGATCTGCTCTTTGTGCAGCAACATCTTGCGTTTGCGACGCGGAGGATGGTTGTTCCACGAGCCCTGGAAGAACTCAGGAATGTGCACGGCATCCAGCCAAGCTTCAGCATGGTCGTCGATGTAGCCGTAGCCATCGATCAAACTTGCACGCCCCAACCGCAGAGATTTCACCTCGGTGCCCGACAGCACAAGACCAGCCTCAAAGGTGTCTTCGATGCTGTAGTCATGGCGCGCCTTACGGTTGCTTGCAACAACCTTCCGGTCACCTTCCTTGGGCATAGTTCACTTCTCTTTCGAATACGTTGGATGCCGCAATGCTGCGGCGGATGCCGACAGTGCAGCAGACCAGTCTAGCGCGAGAGGTGACCGCAGCCTAGACCTTCAAATATCGACTGATCGCGACGCCAGCAGAAATCGCTGCAAGCCCGGCACCCGCGACAATAAGGATCGGCACGACGAGCAGTGCCTCATCCATTCCCAGCAGGCTGGTATTCAGCGGCAACGTGGATGCCAAATAGCCCCGCACGAAGAACTGAACGATCGCAACGATCGCTCCGCCAGCGAGCACTGAACCTATGAGGGACGCAAACACTCCCTCAAGGATGAACGGTGTTTGGATGAACCGGTTCGACGCCCCAACAAGCCGCATGATTCCGAGCTCTCGACGACGAGAGAATGCACTGAGCCTGATGGTCGTTGCGATGAGCAAAACTGCGGCTACGAGCATGAGCCCGGCAACCCCGATGGCAGTGAAACTCGCGGCGTTCAAGATTGAAAAGATCGGATCAAGATAGGCGCGTTGATCCTGCACGCTCTCCACCCCAGCCTGCCCGGACAGACTCTCGATCAGCACATCGGCCTGCTCGGGATCAACAAGATTGACCCGGAAACTCTCGTTCAGCGTCTCCGGAGTAATGATTCCGGCAAAGGTGGTGTCGGCAAACTGTTCCGTGAAGTTCTCGTACGCCTGCTCATGTGTCTCGAATTCGACCTCATTGATGTACGGCGCAAGCGTCGCGGAATCTAGCTGCTGCTGCACCGCATCAATCTGGTCTTCGGTCGCCTCTGCAAGCGTGCAGTTGCCCGTCGTATCGATATCGGTGCACATGTAGACCGCTACCTGGGCGCGGTCATACCAATAGCCCTTCATCTGACCGATCTGCATTTGCAGCAGAATCGATGCCCCCACAAAAGTGAGCGAGATGAAGGTCACCAAAACAACAGAAACCACCATCGAAAGGTTGCGACGGAGCCCGCTGCCAACCTCTCCAAGAATTAGACCGAGCCTCATGCGTCGAGCCCCTGACCGTGGGAAGACTGCGCGGAACCGAATGACGCCGGGCCGGCGGGTTGGCTTGCTGCCGGATGCGGAATGCGTTCCTGCGTGGGAACTGTCTGTGTTTGGTAGCCACCTTGGCGCTCATCGCGCACAATCTGACCACCAATGAGCTCGATGACTCGACGCTTCATCTGATCGACAATGCCCGCATCGTGGGTTGCCATAAGAACGGTGGTGCCGCTCAAGTTGATTCGCTCGAGCAGCGTCATAATGCCCGCAGAAGTAGCCGGGTCAAGGTTTCCTGTCGGCTCATCCGCAAGCATAATCGCGGGTTTATTCACCACGGCACGCGCAATAGCTACACGCTGTTGCTCACCACCGGAAAGTTCGTGGGGAAAACGACTCGACTTTCCCGCAAGACCCACCATTTTAAGAGCATCCGGAACTGCCTCTTGGATGTAGCCACGGCTCTTGCCGATCACCTGAAGCGAGAACGCCACGTTGTCGAAGACTGTCTTGTTCGGCAGCAGGCGGAAATCTTGGAAGACCACGCCGAGATGGCGGCGGAAATAGGGCACCTTGCGGCTCGACAGAGTATTCAAGTGCTGACCCAGCACATGAATCGACCCTCTAGTCGGGTTCTCCTCTTTGAGGATCAACCGCAAAAAACTCGACTTGCCCGAACCAGAAGCGCCAACCAGAAAGACGAACTCGCCCTTGAGGATCTCAAGATCGACCGAGTTCAGTGCCGGTCTAGTAGTGCCCGGATACGACTTCGAAACATCATCAAAACGAATCATTTGAAGACAGCCTAAGTACGCGCAGCACGGAACATGGCAGCGACGCACCGGGTGACGAGACTCACAGGGTGGCCCAGTTCAGGTCACACGGCAGCGTTGCCTACATTGAGGGATCGACGGGATCGGAGGGATCGACGGGATCGGCGCCGCAGTCTTACTCGATGGTGCGCTTGCGCCACTTGATACCAGCCGAGATGAAACCATCGAGGTCGCCGTCGAAGACGTTCGAAGGATTGTTAACCTCAAACTCGGTGCGAAGGTCCTTGACCATTTGATACGGAGCTAAAACGTAGCTGCGCATCTGATCACCCCAGCTCGCAGTGATCACACCCGCGATCTCCTTCTTCGTTGCCGCCTCCTGCTCGCGCTGCAGCAACAGCAAGCGTGACTGAAGCACACGCATTGCTGCGGCACGGTTCTGAATCTGACTCTTCTCGTTCTGACAGCTCACCACAATGCCTGTCGGCAAGTGAGTAATACGAACAGCCGAGTCGGTGGTGTTCACCGACTGACCACCGGGACCGGAGGAGCGGAAAACATCGACACGGATGTCGTTCTCGGGAACTTCGACAACATCCGTCGTCTCAATAAGAGGAACAACCTCGACCGCAGCAAAGCTAGTCTGGCGCTTGCCTGCCGAGTTGAAGGGGCTCATGCGCACGAGGCGGTGCGTGCCAGCTTCTACGCTGAGGGTTCCGAACGCAAAGGGTGCGTCGACCTCGAACGTGGCCGACTTGATGCCCGCTTCTTCGGCGTAGCTGGTGTCAAGAACGCGGGTCGGGTACGAGTGCTGTTCGGCGTAACGGAGGTACATTCGCAACAGCATTTCAGCGAAGTCTGCGGCGTCGACACCACCAGCTCCGGCGCGAATGGTGATAACGGCAGGGCGCTGATCGAACTCACCGTTGAGAAGGGTCTGAACCTCAAGGTCGCCCAACAGCTTGGTGATACGAGCAAGCTCGGTTCGAGCATCCGCAGCAGCCTGGGCGTCACTCTCTTCATTGGCCAGCTGAACCATGATCTCGAGGTCGTCGAGTCTGTTCGAAATTGAGGTGATCTTGGCAAGCTCGGCTTGACGATGGCTGAGGTCGCTCGTGACCTTTTGCGCCTTATCGGTGTCGTCCCAGAGGTCGGGGGCGCCCGCAAGCTCACTGAGTCTCACGATCTCTGACTCAAGTCGTTCGGTGTCGACCACCTGGCGAATGTCCGCAAATGTGGAGCGCAGCGCCGCGATGTCGTCAGAAAAGTCCAGTTCATCCATGTCATCAACCAGACTACCCGCGAAGCTCAGGCTGCACGTGTTGGGGATGTCTAATCTGGTTGCCCGCGCTGCCGCTGGTGAGTGCAGTCACGACATACGATGGACGGCGATGAGCACAACAGAACAACCCTTTAGCTGGCGCTCTATCGGGCTGCCGGTTCTCTTGCCGACGCTGCTGTTCTCCATCGGTGAAGGCGCAATCATTCCACTGATCCCTATCGCAGCAGACAATCTTGGTGCGACGCTGGCGATCGCCGGGCTCGTGGCTGCGCTGCTGACTATCGGTGAGCTCTTCGGCAACATTCCGAGTGGATGGCTCGTCTCCCGCATCGGAGAACGCCCGGCCATGATCGGCGCAAGTGCACTCTCGATCATCGGAGTAGTGATCTGCATTCTCGCGCCCAACCCGGCGGCACTCGGATTCGGTGTGCTGCTCATCGGCCTCGCCACTGCTGTGTTCGCGTTGGCTCGTCACGCCTTCCTCACGAGCTTTGTACCGATCGCCTATCGCGCTCGGGCGCTCTCCACCCTCGGTGGCACATTTCGCCTCGGAACGTTCATCGGTCCGTTCATCTCCGCCCTGATCATCCACCTCTCGGGTGCCGCAATTGTCGCGTTCTGGATTCACGTTGTCGCCTGCGTGGCTGCCGCGCTCGTACTGCTATTGCTGCCCGACCCTGCCACGACCTTCGGTGCCGTGCACACGTCGCGTGTGAATGACCGCACCCTGCGCGACGGTGAAGTGGTCGCCGAGCAGCAATCGCACGGACTCTTTGCCACCATTCGCCGCAACCGCGGGCTGCTCTCTCGCCTCGGCTTGGGTGCCGCAATCATCGGTGCCATGCGGGCCAGCCGGCAAGTCATCTTGCCCCTGTGGGCGGTGAGCATCGGAATTGCGGATGCCAACACGGCCATCATCATCGGAATCGCTGGCGCCGTCGATTTCGCCCTCTTCTACACCGGCGGCCAAATCATGGACCGCTTCGGACGACTGTGGACTGCCGTGCCCTCGCTGGTCGGGCTCGGCATCGGCCACATCGTGCTCTCATTCACCCACGACCTGAGCGCCAACACGGCGTGGTTTATCTTTGCGGCGATGTTCTTGTCGCTCGCGAACGGGCTCGGCAGCGGCATCCTGATGACGCTGGGGGCAGATCTCGCCCCCAAGACGAATCCGGCGCCATTCCTCGGCGCCTGGCGGTTCACCGGGGGCGTTGGCCAAGCCACATCGCCACTGATGATCGCGGGCGTCACCGCGGTGGCATCTCTCTCACTCGCCGCGGGAGCCGTTGGCGTGCTCGGCCTCATCGGTGCCGGCGTTATGCTGCGGTACGTGCCCCGCTACATCAAGAAGCCGCAGAAGTGATCCCCTCCACGAATCTGCTCGCGTTCGTGCTCGTTGCACTGCCGATCATCCTGATCCCCGGACCGAGCGTGTTGTTCCTGATCGGCCGCTCGCTGTCACTCGGCAAGCTGGGTGGGATTGTGAGTTCTCTCGGCAATGCCACCGGCGGTGTGGTGCTCGTGTTCGGTGTGGCGTTCGGTGTTGGCACGATCATTGCGCAATCCGCGATTGCGTTCACTGTCGTGAAGTACCTGGGTGCCGCCTACCTCATCTACCTCGGCGTGCAGGCCATTCGCCACCGAAACGCGCATGTGACAGCGGATGACGCAGCCCCCAAGACGCGCTCCCGCTGGCGGATCTTTGGCCAAGGTTTCGTTGTCGGCATTACGAACCCCAAAGCAACAGTGTTTTTTGTGGCTGTGCTGCCCCAGTTTGTGAGCTTCGGATCCGGCAGCGTGCAACTTCAGCTGCTGGCACTCGGAATGATTTTCATGGGAATTGCTGTAGTCACCGACACAGCGTGGGCAGTGGCAGCGGGGTTCGCCCGCGACTGGTTCGCAAGCTCACCCCACCGCATCACGAATCTCTCGGCCGTTGGCGGCTTCGCCCTCATCGGGCTCGGCATCGGTTCGCTATTTATCCCCCACGCTAAGCAATAGCGGCGACGGCTTCGGCGATCGGCGTTGAACCATCCATGAACTCGATGGTGTGACCGATCGTGTTGTCGGCGTCGATGACTTCGGCCAGCACGTGCGCCACGTTGTCGCGGGCTGCATGCTCGGCAGTTGCCGCGTCGCCAACATCGATCTTTCCGGATGCGGCTTCACTCGAAAGCGAACCAGGGCCCACGATTGTGTAGTGCAGCGGACCTTTGCGAAGGTGCTCGTCGGCTGCCGCCTTCGATTCGGCGTAAGCAAAGAAGGAATTATCTTCTGGCACACCGTGGTCAAGGCCAGCGCCCCTGTAAGAAAGCATGATGTAGCGGTCGACACCGGCGTGAGCTGCGGCATCCATTGTTCGAATGGCCGCATCGCGGTCAACAGAGTAGGTGCGCTCTGGGCTTCCTCCGCCAGCACCCGCGGCGAACACAATGGTGTCGTTCCCGGTGAAAATTTCGGATAGCTCTTCAGTGCTGAGCGCCTCGATGTCGGCGATGACGGGCATTGCGCCGGTGGCACTGATGTCAGATTCTTGGTCAGGGTTGCGGATGAGGGAGTGCACGTGGTGACCTCTGCCGCTGAGTAGCTCTGCGAGGCTCAGAGCAATCTTGCCGTGGCCGCCGACGATAACGATTCGTTTCATGGCTATCTCCTTTATGCGTGGGTTGTGCACTGACGTGAAGTGCACAACCCACGCTACGAAGTGAAGCTCCCTGTTTGCTGCACGAACATTTGCTGGATGCTGTTGGGGCGCGGGCTGGGCGTGGGCTAAGAGAAGATGGATCGGGCCGTTGCTGTCACATCGATTCGGATGCCCTCAGGCACCAGCAGCGAGACGAAAGGAGGTTTCCAGTAGGCAGAGAGGGACACTGTTGAGCTTGCAGAGTCGTTTGTGGTCGCTTCTTCGATCTGAAGTTCAGTGAATCCATCGCCTTGGCTTGCAGCTACGTAGTCGGCAACCGCTAAGGCGACTTTGTCCGCGGTGAGTTTGGGCCGGTAGCCGTTCGGGGTTAGCTCGACGTCATCAAGGTCGTACGACTCGGCGCCGACAAGTGCCGCTCCGTCGGCGAGTGTGAACAGCCGTTTGCGTTCGAGGTAGAGCGAGGTGGCGGCCACCACTAAGAAGATGAGAACGAGGGAAAGGAACCCGTAGAAGATCGTGAGTAGGAGCGCGGACCCCTGCTCGTCTTCGAGGGCGAGGCGGTGCTCGTGGGAGCTGCTCGGTCGGTTAGGTGTGCTCGGCATCATCGCGACCCCCTGAACTGCGACACCTGCTGGGTCGCAGTGGCATCGAGAGGGATTTGTACGGGAAAGTTGCCGGAGAGCACGGGAGGAGCAAGCGGTAGATCTATTACGACAGCAATATTTACGGTGACGTAGCCGTGACGCATGAGGCAGTCTGCCGGATCAGGTGTGCACAGGATCTCGACAGAAGCATCCGTGGGATCTATTCCGTAGTTATTGAGGGCGAATTCGATTGCTCGCTCGGCTGAGCCCTCGGCTTCAGAAAGGGTATCGGCCTGCACAAAGACGCGTGCGGCTTGGCGGGCTGCGCCCTCTGCCGCCAATGCTCCGCCCTGGATCGCCGACATTGTGAGAACGAGATACACCAGCGGGATCAGCATGATCATGCCGACGGTGATGAACTCCAGCGATGATGAACCCTGATCTTCGCGGAGACGAGCGACGGCGTGCCGCACGTTGCTGCTAACGCTAACGAACCTGCTCGATTGGGGCATAGCCAGACACCTCCAAGCCGTCGTCGATACCGATCAACCCGAATAACGGCAGGGGTGTGCGAACGGTGACGATGACCGATGGATGCCCGAGATAATCCGCAGAACTTGCTGTCACATCGGCGGCGTAGCCGGGCGATAGTGCGGTCGAGATGAGGTCGCGGGTGCGCGTGACGCCGTCGTTGAGTGAGGTGTCGGCGAGCGATGCAAAGCGGGCACCTTCTGCTGCGGCATCCAACACCGTGTTTCGGATGTGGAGGGCAAGCCCCAGCTGAATGACACTGAGAGTGAGCACGGTCAGCAAAGCGGAGACGAGCACAAATTCGACTACGGCGGAACCTGACTCCTCTGTGCGCAGCCGCGCGCCGGTCGACCGAGCGCACTGCCGGGGACACCGCCAAAGACGCTGCCTAGGCCGCTGCCGAAGCCACAGCGCAGACTCGACACCCGGACGAGGCGTGCGCACTAGAACCCCGTTACGCGATCAATCGCCTGTTCAAATACCGAGCTGAGTGCTGGGCCCGCAAGACCCCAAATAATGATCACGAGGCCTGCGGTCATTAGCGTAATCAGCACCCAGCCCGGCACGTCTCCGCGCTCTGAGGTGAGCGTTCTGGTGCCTCGGGTAAGCCCGCTCTTCAGATTCAGTTGAGATGATTTCACTCTGCAATCATCGAGCGGAACCCAAACGCGTGTGCAGTTTTTCCACAGCTAGTCGGACTTGGCGTCGCCATCCTGCTCAGCCTGCAACCTCTGCACTTCGTCTTCGACAATCGCATCAGCTTGAGCGATGTTGTCTGGCGAGGGCAATTCGGTGTCGGCAAGGATTGCGTCTTCTGTGCCCTGCGAGATTCCGCCGCCAGTTTGTGCGGCCTTCTTTCGTAGGCGATCGAGAGCAGCACGAAGCGGGTGGACCGGCTCGCGAAGAAGTGGCTCCTCGACTTCGAGCCCGTAGAAGTCACCAATGTGATCGACGAATTGGGCACGTTGGGCTCGGTCATAGGCGCGTCGCTCACGACTGAACGCCGTCACGGTAGCCGCACACATCATTAGCATCACCACGCTAAATGGCAAGGCAGAAAGAATTGCCGCCGTCTGCAAGGTTTGCAGACCACCAGTGATGAGCAGTGCGATAGCCAAGAACGAAGCCAGCAGTGCAAAGAAGATGCGGATACGCTTCGGCGGTTCTGCGGAGCCACCGGTAGCGATCATCGACATCACGAGCGCGCCCGAATCTGCTGAGGTGATAAAGAAGATACCGATGAGAAGGATGGCGCCGAACGTGAGAGCGGTGCCGGCCGGCAGTCCGGCGAGCAGATCGAACAGAGCCGAATCGGCATCGACTGATCCGTCTGCGGCAATGAGGCCACCCTGGCCGTAGAGCTCGCGGTAGATGGCATTTCCGCCGAGAACGCTGAACCAGAGGAACGTGAGAACGGTCGGGACTAGCATCACGCCGCCGACAAACTCTCGCACGGTGCGCCCCTTGGAAACTCGCGCGATGAAGACGCCGACAAATGGTGCCCACGACATCCACCAGCCCCAGTAGAAGGTAGTCCAGCCGGCCTGCCACTGTTCGCCAGCCTCACCGGCATATGCGCTGACGTTGAAGCTGAGCCCGATGAACCCTTGCAGATAGTTGCCCATTGACTGCACGAATTCGCGGAACAGGAACGCCGTTGGTCCGACAATCAGCAAGAACACCAGCAGTACGGCGGCCAAGAGAAGGTTGGTGGTCGAGAGCCATTTCATGCCGCGGCCGATACCCGAAACGAGCGACAGGATCGTGAACGCAACAATCACGACGATGACCATGATTTGAGTGGTGAGGTTCGACTCGGCAATGCCGGTCTTCTCTAGGCCAGCAGAGATTTGGAGAACTCCGAGACCGAGTGAGGTAGCAACGCCGAAGACTGTGCCGACGAGGGCGATGACATCAATGAGGTTGCCCCAACCGCCGTGCACCCGCTTGCCCAGCAGCGGCTCGAGCGTCCAGCGGATGGAAATGGGGCGGTCGCGACGGTGAATTGCGTAAGCGAGCGCGAGCCCGACAACCACATAGATGGCCCACGCGTGGACACCCCAGTGGAGGAAGGTTTGACTCATCGCCTTCTGCGCAAGCTCAATCTCGGTACCGGTAACACCGGGACGAGGGTTCGCGAAGTGACTGAGCGGCTCGGCAACGCCGTAGAAGACGAGCCCGATACCCATACCTGCGGCAAAGAGGAATGAGATCCAGGAGATCATCGAGAACTCGGGCTTGTCATCATCCTTACCGAGCTTGATGTCGCCGTAGCGACTGAACCCGAGCCACAGCGCAAACGCCACAAAGAACGCAGCGATCAGCACGTAGTACCAGCTGAACGAGTTGATGACGCTCGACTGCAGGGTGTCGAATACTGTCTTGGCGATCTTCGGTGCAATCATCGAGAACGCGGTGACCACGATGATCAGCCCAGCCGCAGGCCAGAACACCCACGGCGCCAACAGACGCGTTGCTTTGGGTCGCCCCGGCACCCCTGGTTTGGTGGGAAGGGTCGATCCTGCGGTCACTGTAATCTCCGATCGCCTGAGTCTGTGTCTGAGACTCATATGAGGCTTACAAGAATACAGATCGCACGATGACTAACTGGTGTTCGCCGCGAACCTCGCGCTCGCTATTTTTCGGACTCGAAGCGGTAGCCCAGCTGCCAGCGCGCACTGTCGATGGTGTCGAGGATCGCGACGGTCTCATCGAGCGAGTGCACGGGTGATTCAGTCAGGCCGGCTGCTACGTAGCCGGCGAGGGCTGTTGCCTGATAGCTGAGGCCCCGATGCGCAACGATTCCGGATTCGTCTGCCCAATGGATCGACTCACCATTGAATCCAGGCTGGGAGAGAGTCATGCTGCTGGGCGTGAAGAACGCTCCGCCGACCTGAAGCAGTGCATCCGTTCCCGCGATGGATGCGGTGATGGGAGTGCGCGCAAGGAGGGTTGTGTTGAGCTGCGCTTGGGCCCTGCTCGCGTAGCTGAATGTCAGCAGCGACTGCCCATCCACACCGGTCTCGATGAGGGAGCCAACGTTGTGGATGGCGGTGGGGGTGCCGAGGATTTGTGAGGCGAAGGCGATCGGGTAGATTCCCAGATCGAGTAGAGCACCTCCCCCGCTTTCTAGCGAGCGCACACGGTGGCCATCTGGCATATTCTGCCCGTGGTCTGCCGTGACGAGTTGGATGTCGCCGAGCACGCCATCGGCGATAAGTTGGCTGATCACGGATGTTTGCGGCAGGTAGCGGGTCCACATTGCTTCCATTGCGAGAGTGCCGGCGGCGCGTGCTGCGGCCACAATTTCGCGAGCCTCGGCGCCGTTCATGGCGAAGGGCTTCTCCACCAGGATGTGCTTGCCTGCGGCGATGGCCTGTAGAGCAAGGTCGAGGTGCACGTGTTGCTGTGCTGCGATGTAGACAGCGTCAATGTCTGGGTTAGCGAGCAGTTCTGCGTAGTCGCCGTAGGCCTTGGCGATGCCCCAGGTGTTGGCGAAGTCCTGGGCGCGATCGAGGCTGCGGGATGCTACCGCGACGAGCTGCTGGTGAGTGTGGGCTTGCACGGCGGCGGCGAACGTCGCGGCGATTCCACCGGGAGCGATGATGCCCCAGCGCAGTGCAGGAACCGAGTCAGCAGCGGGAACGATCGGGGCAGGGAACGTGGTGGGGAACAAAAGGGTCCTTGTCGTTGTGCGTGCCACCCGCTTGCCGCAGGCCTCGACCAGTCTAGAACCCGAGCTGCGCTCTAGTACCGGTCGTCTTTCCACACAACAAAAGTTAGCGAACTGGCCCCGCACCCGGCATGCTTAAGGCGTGACTGACAACAGTGCGCCCGCAATAATGTCACTCGAGCGCTTGCGGGCCGCTCTTGCTGATGCGGGGCTGACCTTGCCGCTCGACGGCATCGTGGCTCAGCGCGAGGCCGCGGCTGCAGCAGTCCGCCAGATCGACGACTACATTCGCCCGCGTTTAGCTGACCTCGATGCGCCACTTCTTGCGGTGGTCGGCGGGTCTACCGGGGCGGGCAAATCGACGATCGTGAACGCCTTGCTCGGGGTCGCCACGACTCGGGCTGGAGTCATCCGCCCCACTACTCGTCAGCCGATTCTTGTGCACGCTCCCGTTGATGCGGGGTGGTTTGCGAGCGATCGCATTCTGCCCGGACTCGCGCGAGTGCGCGGGCGGATAAGCTCGCCAGGCACGCCGGCCTCGAGCGCAGGAGCCGCCCCTGAGGAGTCTCGCATTGGCGAGCTCATGTTATTGGAGCACGAAAGCGTTCCTCGTTCGCTCGCGATTATTGACGCGCCCGATATTGACTCGGTAGCCGACGAGAATCGTGCCCTTGCCACCCAATTGCTCGCTGCCGCAGACCTGTGGTTGTTCGTCACCACAGCCAACCGCTATGCCGACGCCGTGCCGTGGCGCCTGCTCGAAAATGCCGCGGCCCGATCGATCACCGTGGGTATCGTGCTCAATCGTGTACCGCCCGGTGCTGCGGCTGAGGTGTTGCCCGACCTGCGCACCATGCTCGCAGACCGTGGCCTCGCCGACGCCCCCGTGTTCTCCATCGACGAGCAGCCACTCGACGCGCTCGGCATGCTTCCCGGTAGCGCCGTCGAAGGCCCGCGTGCGTGGCTCGAAGGAATCGCTGGGGATCGCGCGGCCCGCACTCGCATCGCCGCGCGCACCTTGAGCGGTGCGATCAGCGACCTCGACCGCCAGGTGACCCTCATTGCGGATGCCCGCCAGCAGCAACTCGACTGGCTCGACTCCGCGCACGCCGCCGCCGCCGCGCACTACGACACCGCGATTGATGCGGTGGATGCCGCGACCCAGAACGGCGCACTGATGCGCGGTGAGGTGCTGGCGCGCTGGCAAGACTTCGTCGGAACATCCGACTTCTTTCGCAAAGTTGATTCGTGGTTCTCGCGCACGCGCGACAGGGCAACAGCGTGGATAACGGGCAAGCCGAGCCCCGTGGTCGAGGTAGAGACACAGATCGAGACGGGCCTGCACGCCGTCATAGTCGACCAGGCCGGGCGCGCTGCGGCGGCCGTGTGGGCAGACCTTGAGCGCACCGCTTCTGGACGCACGATCGCTGAGCAGCATCCCGAACTCTCAGGAGAAAGCCCGGAACTGCGTCAGGCAACTACCGCGATGATTCGCGAGTGGCAGGGTGCACTCATGCAGCTCATTCACGACAACGCTGGCAATAAGCGCATCCGGGCCCGGGTGCTCTCGCTCGGCCTAAATGTGGTGACCGTGGCGCTCATGATCGTCGTTTTTGCCTCGACCGGTGGACTCACCGGGGGCGAAATTGCGATCGCTGGTGGTTCAGCGGTGCTCGGCCAGAAACTTCTTGAGACCGTCTTCGGCGAGGATGCCGTGCGCCACCTCGCGAGCGAAGCGCGCCTCGACTTGCAGCAGCGCGTGCGCACTCTCTTCGACACCGAAGTGGCGCGGTTGGGCTCCGCGTTGGAGCCTTTGCGTTTCGGGGCAAACCCCGAATCGCTGCGCCGCGAATCGCAGGTGCTGATTGACGACGTTGCGCGCGCGGCGAGGGACGACTCGTGAGCGCCGCCAAGCCGACGCTCGACGAGCGCATCGCCGCTCTGCGTACGGTGACCGAGGCGGGCGCTGGGCGTATCCCCAGCGCGATCACCGACGAAGCGCGGGCGCTTCTGCGCCAGGCCGAGGCGCGGCGATCACGCTCACCGGAGCACACCGTGGTTGGCGTCTTCGGCGCGACCGGATCGGGCAAATCGAGTCTGGTCAATGCCCTCGTGGGTGAGGACGTGGCGGTCGCCCACGTGCGGCGCCCGACCACATCGCAGCCCCTTGCCGTCACGTGGGATGCCTCGGGCTCCACCGAGCTGCTCGACTGGCTCGATGTGCGCGAGCGTGTCGAGCGCTCGACGCCGATCGACAAGCGCGCAAGCAAACTTGTGCTCGTCGACCTGCCCGACGTCGATTCGGTCGAGGCCAGCAACCGTGCGGTTGCCGAGCGGCTGGCGGGTCAGGTGGATGCCCTCATCTGGGTCGTTGACCCGCAGAAATATGCTGATGACGTGTTGCATGCCCAATTCATTGCGCCCCACGCTCGGCACGCCGCGGTGACCCTCGTGGTGCTCAATCAGGTTGATCTACTGAGCCCCGCCGATCGCACCGCTGTAGTGAAGTCGCTGCAGGCAATCATCGAGCGCGATGGCCTGCAGCGTGCTCGGGTGCTGCCCGTGAGTGCTCGCACACTCGAGGGTATTGACGCTCTCCGCACAGCGATCGGTGACCTCGCCGCTTCCCGTGCGGTTCGGGATGCTCGGCTCACCGCCGACGTACAAACGCTCGCCGCGCGCATCGACGATCCGGGTTCGCCGCCCCGACTGAACGCGAAGAATACGGTTCGTCTGCGCGACCAAGTGGGCACCGCTGCCGGGGTCGAGATCGTGGCATCCGCTGTCGCTCGCTCGTACCGCAAGCGCGCCGGGCAAGCCACTGGCTGGCCACTCGTATCGTGGATCGGGCGTCTGCGCGCCGACCCGCTCACGCGATTGGGGCTCGGCCCGAAGCGTCGTGGCGATGATCCCGAAGTACACCGCACGAGCATGCCTTTGCTGAGCGCCGGGGCACAGGCCGGCATGTCGATGGCGGTACGCGCCTTCGCTGATGACGCGGCTTCCGGGGTCTCTGCCCCGTGGCGGGCCAGCGTGCGCACGACGGCCGAGCAGGCTCTCGACGCTCTGCCCTCCGAACTCGACCTTGCCATCGCCCGCACCAACTTGCCCGCCCGCGGCTCCTGGTGGTGGGTGCTCGTCGGCATCGTGCAGTGGGTAACGGTCGTGGCCGGTTTGGCTGGCGCGCTGTGGCTGGTCGGGGTGGCGCTGCTGCCAACCTTCGGGCTACCTGCGCTGCTCATCCCCACGGTCGAGACCGGGCCGCTTGAAGGCTGGGCCATCCCGACACTGCTACTGATCGCGGCTGTGCTGGTTGGGGTGTTGCTTGGCTTGCTGTCTGCCGCGCTCAGTGCCCTCACTGCCGTCGGTCGCCGACGCCGTGCCCGCAAACGACTGCTGACCTCGGTGGATGAGGTTGTGCAGCGCGCCGTAGTGGCACCAGTGTCAGCAGCGCTAGATCAGGCGCGCGAGGTGTCCGCTGCACTCCAGGTAGCTCGGCGCTAGAACCCTACCTGCAGCACGAAGATGCCGGGGAAGATCGCGAACGCGATCGTGATGGGTAATATCAAAAAAACAAGGGGGAAGAGCATCGCGACCTCTTTCTTACCCGCTAGCTCGAGCAGTTCGCGCTTGGACTCTTCGCGAGCATCCTGAGCCTGGGCCTGCAGTACCTCTGACAGCGGGGACCCCCGATCGAGCGCTCCCAAGATCTGGTCGACGCAGCGCCCAAATGGCGGCAGCTCAAGTTCCCGCGAGAGCACGCCGAGGGTCTCGCCAAACGGCAAGCCAGTGTTGACGGAGGAGACGACGCGGGCGAGTTCTCGGGAGAGTTCGCCGCCGCTCACTTGCGAGACGCGGCGCACGGCATCCAAGATTCCTTCACCGGCGGAAAGGCTGAGCGCGAGAAATTCGAGTACGACAGGCAGTTCGGCGGTGAGACGACGGATGCGGCTCTTGGCTGAGCGTTGAAGCAAATAGTCGCGGGCCGTGATTCCCAGCACGCCACCCACAATCACGAGAACGACCTGCGCAATGAGAGGAACGTGTTGCGCGTTCGCAATTGTGACGTCGAAGACGACCCCGAGCATCGCTCCGCCAAGCACTGCGAGCAACTGCTGCGAACGATAGGCCTCCACGCTCATCTCGGAGCCTGCCTGGCGCAGACGTCGCGCGATCTGATCGCCGCCGCCCGCAACTGACGCGAGGGTCTCGCGCAGCCAGCGAACGGCCGGAACGAACAGCACGCCCAGCACTGGCAGAGGCCCGACCGAACGCGGAGCGACGTGCTCGCGGGCTCCCGCCGAAACATCGATCACGTAGGGCGCAACACGATTGGCGAGAGTCGGTCGACTTAGCCGGGGAATGAGACTGAGAATCGACCAGAGCCCCAGTCCACCAGCGATGCCCGCGACGACCGCCCAGGCGAGAGAGTCGCTCATGCGAACCACCTCGGCTGTTCAGGAAGTCGGCCGATGCCCGCCATGATCCGATAGGCCACAACAGAAAGGGCAAGACCCGCGACGATAAGCGCGATACCGCCGGGTGAGTTATACGCGAGTGCCGCCTCGGGGCGTGTGGTGAGCAAGAACAACACCACCCAGGGGGCCGCCAACCCCAGGCGGGCCGCGTTCATCACCCACGACTGCCGTGCCTCGATCTCGGAACGAATCGCTGCTTCTTGACGCAAATAGACGCTGAGGCTGCGCAGAACGTTGGTGAGTTCGCTGCCGCCAACTTCGCGCGACATCCGCAACGTTTCAAGGATGCGGTCCGCGACCGGGTCTGCGAGCCCCATCTTCAGTTCGTCGACAGCGATGGAGAAGTTGCCAGTAGAGCGATAGCGCTGGGAGAACGCGACGAATGCACTGCGAGTCACGGCCGGACCAGTCTGAGCGAGCGTCATAAGACTGTCGGGAAGCGCCAGCCCCGAACGCACGGCCGATACGAGCTGGTCGACGACATCTGGCCACACCACGCGGGTCGCTCTGCGCCGGACTCGCGCGCGCCAACTGATGGCGAGCATCGGAGCTAGGAGTGCAGTCGCCGCTGCACACACCACTACCGCGAGAACCGACGTGAGGACGACGGTGAGCGCTCCGACAGCGATGGCGAAAACGAGTGACACGATTACGACAATTACGGGACTTGTCGTGGGCAGCCCTGCCTGCACTAGTCGTTCCCGCATCCGGAGCGACCACGCGGATTGACCTCGCTGTTGTCGTTCCCGTCGAACCGGCCACATGAAGGTCGCGGCGATAAGCACTGTGCCTACCGCGAGCGCGATGCCCAGCAGAAGACTCACGCGACAGCCTTTAAGAGCAGGGAAACCGGATCGACTCCGGCGGCCTCGAATTTGGAGAGCCGGGCGGGGACCGCTCCCGTGTGAATGAGTGTGCCCCGCACCGTGCGGAAGAGAGCACTGCTTTCGACCGCCCCGTCACTGACCTCACCACTGAGTGACGCAATTTCGACGACCCGTCTGGTGCCGTTCGAGGTCAGCTCACAGTGCACGACAACATCCACCGAGCTCGCTACCGTTGGCACCACAAAACTGGAGTCGATATTGCGGCCGGCGAGCAGCGGAAGGGTGCAGAGCTTCACCAGTGCTTCACGAGCGCTGTTGGCGTGGATGCTCGACATGCCCGGCAGCCCGCTATTGAGCGCGATGAGAAGGTCGAGCGATTCGGCATCGCGCACTTCACCGACAACGAGGCGATCGGGGCGCATCCGCAATGCCTCTTTGATGAGGCGACGCAAACTAATCTCGCCGGTGCCCTCGAGACTGGGCTGGCGACACTGCATGCTGACATTGTCGTGGCTGGGCACGCTCAGTTCAAAGGTCTCCTCGACAGTGACCACGCGTTCGTTCGGTCGCGCCGCCGCCAACAACGCATTGAGCATCGTTGTCTTGCCACTTTGGGTCGCCCCCGACACCACAATGTTCTGTCCAGACAGCACACACAGCCGCAAGTAGTCGGCCGCGTGCTGGGTGAGACTGCCGAGCTCAACGAGGCGATCGAGATCGCGGATGCGCTGGCTGAACTTGCGCACGTTCACCGCCCAGTGGCGCCTCGTGACATCCGGAATAACGACGTGCAATCGCGAACCATCGGGCAGCGACGCGTCAACGAACGGAGAGCTGAGGTCGACGCGACGACCCGAGGTTTGCAGCATCCGCTCGACTAGGTCACGCACTTGACCATCAGTGAGACGGATGCCGGTGAACTCAGGCACACCATTGCGAGCAACGAACACGTGCTCGGGGCCGTTGATCCAGAGCTCCTCGACCGTGTCATCGTCGAAGAACGGCTGGAGCGGACCGTACCCGGTCAGCGCCGCCACGACCTCGCGGGTGGCCTGAGCCTCATCCGCGAGCAACGGCACTGAGCCGCCAAGAGCACGCTCGCTGTAGCGTCGCACCTCATCGCGCACATACCGCGACGCAAGTTCGCTGTCTCTCGAAAGATCAACCCCGTCACGGCGCACCCGCTGGCGAACCTGGTCGGCGATGGTCGTCAAGGCGTTAGACATGCTCATATTGTGCGGAGTGGGCGCCTAGTTGCTGGTTTGTTGTCCACAGGTGGCGCTGTGATCGTGAGGGAATTGCTCGCGCCACCGGCAGGCTCGTCGCATCACGATCACTGATATGATGATTACATCAATTCAGCAAGTGAAGGATCACGAGCTGTCACAACCGCATCGCACGCACCGATCAGGAGCACAGCAATGGTCGTTCTCGACGAGCGCAGGCCGCTCTACAAAATCAAGGCGAACCTCTTCAAGGGGCTCGCGCATCCGTACCGCATCCGTGTGCTCGAAATCTTGTCGAGCAACGACGAAGCGTCGGTAACGGAAATGCTGACCGCCACCGGGCTCGAAGCCTCCCACCTCTCGCAGCACCTCGCCGTGCTGCGGCGCTACGGTCTCGTCGTCTCCGAACGCCGCGCGAGTGTCGTCTACTACCACCTCGCACTCCCCCAGATTGCCGAGCTGTTGCGCGTTGCTCGCGTGCTGCTTGGCGAGATTCTCACCGATACCGACACCCAGCGCGCCCTCGTTGCCGGCCTCCCTGCGATTCCGGATGCCCAATGAAGAAGTCATGGCGGTCACTTCTACCGAGCCTCAAGGACTACCGCGAGCTGCGCACGAGCTGGCGCGGAGATCTGCTCGCGGGCATCACCGTCGGCATCGTCGCCCTCCCACTGGCTCTCGCTTTTGGCGTTAGCTCCGGAGTTGGTGCCGAAGCCGGGCTCATCACCGCCATCGTTGCCGGAATCGTCGCGGGGGTTTTCGGCGGCTCCAACGTTCAAGTCTCTGGCCCGACCGGCGCCATGGTCGTGGTGCTCGCACCCATCGTCGTCAGTCACGGCGTTGAAGCCGTCGCGATCGTCACCCTGCTCGCGGGGGTCATTGTCGTCATTGCGGGTGTGCTGCGACTCGGCCGCACCGTCAGCTACATCCCCTGGCCCGTCATCGAAGGCTTCACGGTCGGCATCGGAATCATCATCTTCCTGCAGCAAGTGCCCTCTGCGCTTGGCACCGAAGGAACCGAACACTCCACCAACGCGGTGCTCGCCGCCGCGGCCTTCATCACCGCCGCCCAGTGGCCCGCCGCCCTATTGCCACTCGCCGTCGTCGCCGCCGTGATCGCCATCATGCTGCTGCTCTCGCGCATCAGCGGGCGCCTCCCCGCCTCCTTCATCGCCATCGCGATCGTCACGATCATCGCGCAAGCACTCTCCTTGCCCCTCGTGACCATCGGCGAACTGCCTGCGTCGCTTCCCTCGCCCACCGTGCCGTCTTTCGACTTCGACCTCACCACGTTGATCGGCCCAGCGTTCGCCGTTGCCGCCCTCGCCGCAATCGAATCGCTCCTCTCTGCCCGCGTCGCCGCTGGCATGTCGGACACCGGGCCCTACAACGCCGACCGCGAACTCGTCGGCCAGGGGTTGGCATCCGTCGCCTCCAGCTTCTTTGGTGGGATGCCGGCCACCGGCGCCATCGCCCGCACCGCCGTGAACGTGCGGTCCGGGGGTCGCACTCGCCTGTCAGCGGTCGTGCATGCCCTCGCACTGCTCACCGTCGTCTACCTCGCCGCGCAGGTCGTCGCAGTCATCCCGTTGGCAGCACTCTCGGGCGTTCTCATGGCGACCGCCGCCCGAATGGTCTCTCCCACCCTTATCAAGACAATGCTGCGCACGGGCAAATCCGAAGCTGCCGTGTTCGTTATCACCGGCGTGATCACCGTGAGCTTCGACCTCATCATCGCGGTCGGCATCGGCATTGCCGTTGCCGCCTTCTTCGCCTTGCGTTCGCTCAGCAAGGCCAGCGGCGTGCACCGCGAAGAACTGCCCGGCTCCCCCGAACCCGGTGACGAACGCATCGCGCTCTTCCGCATCGACGGCTCACTATTCTTTGGCGCCGCAGAGCGCCTCATCGACCGCATCAACGAACACGAAGGACTCGAAGTCGCGATCGTGCGCCTCTCCCAGCTACATCTGATCGACGCCACCGGCGCCCACACCCTCACCGAACTCATCACCGCCCTCGAGAAGCGCCACGTAACCGTCATCATCAAGGGCATCCGCCCCGAACATCTGGATGTGCTGAAACGGCTCGGAGTGATCAGCTCGCTGAGACACCCCAACCATCTGTTCGCGGAGCTCGAGCCCGCGATTGAGCATGGACGGTCGCACATCCGGCGGTCGATGCCCGCGAGCGACGCCGCGCAGGGCTGACGCAGTCGCTCGCCGGAAGTCGCACGCGTGAAGCCGGTTACCTGCCACGTCCGGCATGCTGGCTCTGCGCTGACCACATCAACCGAGCGTTGGCGTCACCTTCGACTTCGCGACCTCCGAAACCCACCGCCCGCTGTCTTTGAGGATGCGCTCCTGAGTGTCGTAGTCGACGCGCACAATGCCGAAACGCTTCGAGTAGCCGAAGCCCCACTCGAAGTTGTCGAGCAGCGACCAGACGAGGTATCCCCGCAAATCGACGCCCCGCTCGATCGCGCGGTGGGCGGCGGTGAAGTGCCGGTTGAGATAGTCGACCCGGTCGGGATCGTGCACCCGCCCATCCGTCACCTCATCATCAAAGGCGGCACCGTTCTCGGTGATCATCAGCGGCAGATCCGAGAAGCGTTCGTGAAGGTCAACGAGCAACTCTTCGAGGCCGTCGGGCGCGATGTTCCACCCCATTGCGGTGTATGGGCCAGGCTGCTCCAAGAACTCGACGTCACGGCTGCCGGGCCACGGTGATCCGCCCATATTTTTGTGGCCGTCATTGTTGCTGCGCACTGTCAAGCCATCCCACATCTGCACGGTGACGGTCGAATAGTAGTTGACACCTAAGAAATCGAGCGGCTGGTGGATGCTCGCCAGATCGCCCTCATGAACGAACGACCAATCTGTCACGTCACTGGTGTCAGCGATGAGGTCATCGTCGTACCGACCCAACAGAATCGGACTCGTGAACGCCCGGTTCGCGAGTGCATCGATACGACGTTTCGCTTCGGCATCTTCGCCCCGAATCACGTGGAAGTTGAGAGTCGCCGACACCTCAGGCGAATTACTGGCGGCGGCACGGATGCGCGGAACCGCCAAGCCGTGCGCCACATTGAGGTGATGCACCGCGGCAAGGGCGTCAGCACCATCCGTGCGACCAGGAGCATGCGCGCCAGAACCGTACCCGAGGTAGGCCGAGCACCACGGCTCGTTGAGGGTCGTCCAGGTGTGAACGCGATCGCCAAGCGCGGTGGCCGCGAGTTCGGCGTAGTCAGCAAACCGCAGCGCCGTGTCGCGCTCTGGCCAGCCGCCCTCATCCTCAAGTTCTTGAGGCAGATCCCAGTGATACAGGGTGGCGATGGGGCGGATGCCGCGGCTCAATAAACCATCGACCAGTCGCGAGTAGAACGACACTCCCTCGGAGTTTATCGCACCGGCGCCACCGGGTTGAACACGTGGCCACGAAATGGAGAAGCGGTAGGCGTCGAGACCCAGCTCGGCCATGAGATCGAGGTCTGATTCGAAGCGGTAGTAGTGATCATCGGCCACGTCGCCGGTGTCACCATTCCAGGTTTTACCCGGGGTGTGGCTGAAGGTGTCCCAGATGGATTCGGTGCGGCCACCATCGCGAGCAGCACCCTCAACTTGATAGGCGGCCGTCGCTGAACCAACCACAAAGTTCGGCGGAAATACCAGCCCGGAGTCTCGATAGTCAGCCATACTCACCAGCGTAATGATGCGGACTGCTATTTTGCCGTCAGCGACGCAATTGACGTCGCAGTGAACTCCGCAGTATGTTGTTTGAGAAAACTTATTGTCGATGTCGCCAAGAACCCTCGGGAGCCCCACATGACCGCACTCGTAGCGGGCGTCGACTCCTCAACCCAATCCTGCAAAGTTGTCATCGTGGATGCCGCGACCGGAGCGCTCGTTCGCACCGGTCGCGCGTCCCACCCCGCAGGCACCGAAGTTGATCCCGAGGCATGGTGGTCGGCCCTCACAGAGGCCATCGCCGAAGCTGGAGGACTCGACGACGTTGCCGCGGTATCGGTCGGAGGACAGCAGCATGGCATGGTCGTGCTGGATGTCACCGGCCGCGTCATCCGCCCCGCCCTGCTCTGGAATGACACCCGCTCTGCCGCCGCAGCCGACGCCCTCATCGCTGAGTTCCCCGATCTTGCCGAGCGCACCGGTTCGACGCCGGTCGCTTCATTCACCTCGACGAAACTGCGCTGGCTGCGTGACAATGAGCCAGAGAATGCTGCCCGCGTTGCCGCGGTGTGTTTGCCGCACGACTGGCTGACGTGGCGACTTCGAGGCTTCGGTCCGGAGAACGCCCAGCTGGCTGAGCTCGCGACCGATCGCTCTGACGCGAGCGGCACCGGCTATTTCAGCTCGGTGAGCAATAGCTACGACCGTGAGATTCTTGCTGCCGCACTCGGGCGGGCTTCAGCCGCGCCTGACGTGGTGTTGCCTCGCATTGTTGCCCCCGGCGAGACCGTCGGCACTCTCGCCGAATCCCCAGTGGTTGTTGCCTGCGGCGCCGGCGACAATGCTGCTGCCGCACTCGGGCTTGGCGCTCGCGCCGGCGACGTCGTTGTCTCAATCGGCACCAGCGGTACCGTTTTCGCTGTCGCCGAAGTGCAGGTGCCAGACCCCACAGGAACTGTCGCCGGGTTTGCGGATGCCAGCGGCAACTTCCTTCCCCTGGTGGCAACACTCAACGCGGCACGCGTGCTCGACAGCACCGCAGCGCTGCTCGGGGTCACGCATGACGAACTCGGCACGCTCGCGCTCGACGCAAAACCGGGCGCAGGCGGTCTCGTACTCCAGCCCTACTTCGAGGGCGAACGAACCCCTAACCTTCCGGATGCCACGGCCACCCTGTTCGGGATGACTCTCGCCTCGACGACCCGCTCGTCACTAGCACGCGCCGCGATCGAGGGCCTACTGTGTGGACTCGCTGACGGCCTCGACGCCCTCCGCAAGCAAGGAGTCTCAGCCACGCGCATCCTGCTGATCGGTGGTGCTGCGCAGAATCCCGCCGTCTCTACGATCGCCTCGCAGGTGTTCAACGTTCCCGTGGTTGTCCCCGAACCCGGCGAGTATGTGGCCCGTGGTGCCGCGACTCAAGCCGCGTGGGTGTTGGCCGGTGTCCGGCCAGAGTGGAGCATCGCTACCGTTGCAGATCCGGCATCCGACCACCGTCCGGTGATTCGGGAGCAGTACGCGCTCTACTCAGCCTGAGTCGCATCAGCCTCGTGCACGACGAGCAGCCCACGCAGTAGCCTCTCGAGTTGGCGCCGGTCAGCAACGCTGAGCGACTCCAGTAGCCGCTCTTCATTGTCGACGTGATCGGCGAGCGCCGCCTCGACCACCTCAGCGCCTCGCGCGGTGAGAGCGACGCGCACGGTGCGGCGATTTTCGGGGTCGACTTCGCGCGAGATCAGCTCCTTGGCGACGAGTCGGTCGAGCCTGTTGGTGATGGCGCCCGAGGTCACCATAGCGCTGCCCGACAGCGCTCCGGCGGTAAGACCGCGCGGTCCGGCCTCCGATCGCAGCAGGGTGGCGAGAATGTCGAACTCCCCCGGTTGTAGCCCGTGCGTGTCGAAGACGTCGCTTTGCGCTCGCTCGAGCAGCCGGGTGAGTCGGGAGAGCCGACCGAGCACGCCCATGGCCGAGACGTCGAGTTCGGGGCGCACGTTTGCCCACTGGGCGAGAATGCGGTCGACGCTGTCTGCCATAACTCTCTCCGATCTCTCAACGTTGAATTGTTTGACGAACCCAGCATAACTGTCTAGATTGTTTAACGTTCAACTATTTAGCATTGAGGAATCATGTTACAGCTTCGCGCCACCCTGCTTACCGCAATCGCCCCCATCGCCTGGGGCACGACTTACATCGTCACGACGCAGCTACTGCCCGACGGGCATCCGCTATTCGCCTCCCTCGTGCGTGCCCTGCCCGCCGGCCTCATCGCCCTCGCGCTCGCCCGCCAGCTGCCAACCGGCGCCTGGTGGTGGAAATCACTCGTGCTCGGCGTGCTCAACATCGGCGCGTTCTTTCCCCTGCTCTTCATCGCCGCCTACCGCCTCCCCGGCGGAGTTGCCGCAACCCTCGGCGCCGCCCAACCCCTCATCGTTGCCGTACTCGTCGTCACTATCCTGCGCCAAAGCGCACCGTGGCGACTCGTGATCTGGGGCGTAGTCGGAGCACTCGGCGTAGCCCTAGTTGTGCTGCGAGCGACTGCCCAACTCGACACCCTCGGCCTGATTGCCGGGCTCGCGGGCACAGCATCCATGGCCGTCGGCGTGACCCTGTCGAAGCACTGGGGCAAGCCGCCCGAGGTGTCAGCGCTCGGATACGCGGGGTGGCTTCTCACCGCAGGCGGGATTGTCCTGCTGCCCATCACTGTGTTCGCCGAAGGCTTTCCCTCAAGTTTGGATGCGCCAGCTGTCGCCGGCTACGCGTGGCTCGGCATTGTCGGCGGACTCGTGGCCTACACCCTCTGGTTCAGGGGCATCCGCATCGTCCCATTGACATCGGTCGCAGTGCTTGGACTGCTCTCACCGCTGACGGCCGCTGCGCTCGGCACGATCATTCTTGGGGAGCGCTTCAACACCCTGCAGTTGATCGGATTCGCTCTCGCTTTGACCGCAATTGTCGGAGCCCAAATTCCGTCACGGAGCGCAACGTACTCGAGAAAACGTACCCCGGTGTACCCCGCTGAAATGGTCTAGAAATCGCCCGAACTACCGGGAAACTTGCCACGTTTTGAGGGGACAGACAGAACGTTCTATCCAGTGTTTATAAGGGCGATTTCCACCGACACCCAAACGGGGGTCTACTACCCCGCATCGGGGGCTTGCATGCTTCAGTAAGAAAGAAGCATAAGAACAACTTCTGGGGGGAGGTATCAGATGTCAGAACATGTAATCCTGTTTGCAGGACCCATGGGTGCAGGAAAGACCACTGCCATCCGTGCCCTCAGCGAGATCGAAGTCGTCAGCACTGAGGCCACAAACAGCGACCGCGCTTCTGCCGACAAGGCAACCACCACCGTCGCTCTCGACTACGGCGAAATCAGCGTCAACGCGGCAGAGAAAGTTCGCCTCTACGGCATCCCCGGTCAGCGACGCTTCGACTTCATGTGGAGCATTCTCGCCGAACGCGCCGAAGGCCTAGTGCTGCTCGTCAACGCGGACGCCCAGAACCCTGTCGAGACTGCGATCGAGTTCGTCAAAGAGTTCTTCGCGCTCTATGAGCGTGGCGGAATTGTCATCGGCCTCACTCGCGCTGACCTTGTGCCCCAGACACTGATCGAGGAGTACGCCAACGCCCTCGCAGACGAAATGCCTGACGTTCTAATCCCCGTATTCACGGTGGATGCCCGCTCAAACGCTGACATGAACGTGCTGCTAATGACGCTGGTCGCGAATGTCGAGCTCAGACAGGCCGTCACAGCCAACCCGCGCCTCACATCAGGGAGGGCACGATGACTATCGCGACCCACCTCGACCCCACCTACATATCGCGCGGTGAACTTGCCCTCAGCGGTCTCAAAGATCTTGCCCCATCGCTGGGCTACGCCACCATCCTCACCGAAGACGGTTTCAGCGTAGTCAGCGTGGAAGGCAACGAACTCGACAGCAATCGATTCGCGAGCATGGCCAGTTCGACTCAGGCCCTCGCCGATGCTGTCGCAAGGGAATTGCAACTCGGAGACAACGAGTTTGTGATCGTCGCGGCCGAGCAGGGCCACGTCGTGCAGGTACGAGTAGACGGCCACCCGCTGGTACTCGCAGCCCTCTTCACCGACAAACAAACCATCGGCAAGTCACTTGCTGCTGCTCGGCGAACCGCACGAAGGCTCACCGTTTTTCTCACGGTCGAATAGGACCCCACCGTTCAACCCGAACAACCAGCACAACCCGAACAACCCGAACAACCCGAACAACCCGAAGCAGAACTAGGAAATACGAACAGCGAACGATCACCCGTCTAACCCACAGATCGCCAGCTGAATCGAGGATTTTACCCGCAAGCATGACCGCGGTGCACCCTCGGCACCGCACAGCAATTCACGCAGGAGGCGTGAAGATGACTACATACACAACTCAGATCCCCGCCGGCTGGTACCCCGACCCGCTTGGACTCCCCCAGCTGCGCTGGTGGGACAACCACACGTGGACCGACCAGATTTCTGGAGCGCGTGCACCACTCGTGCACCAAATCGTTGACTTTGCCGACCCCATCCTGCTTGAGGACGACGCCACCACACACGCCGCTGCCGAACCCGAGTCGGCGACGACGGGTGGCGCCGTTCCTCCTGAAACAACCTTCACGAGCACGCTGCGCCAGCTCGAAGCGCCGCTGCCCGAAGAAGCTGTTGACTCGACCACCGCTGGCGACCCAACGGTCGGCTTCCGCGACTCTGTCGAGGACGAGGGTGACCTCACTGTTGTCGCCTCGGAATGGGCGCAGGTTGCTGAGGCAATCAAGATCGCGTCAAGCAACAAGCAGCCGACCGTGTTGGCGATCACCTCATCCAGCTTTCCGATGCTCGTCATTGATGTGTTCGAGCGTTCGTACTGGTGGAAGGCGGAAATCACGGGCTTCCCCGCCACCCCGGTGAGCATCAACATCCGCAGCCACGTCCGCGAACACGTGATCATGCCTACCGGCGCCGGTTTCGATTTGAGCGCCCTGCTGTGGATGGTCGGCCTCAACGGCTACGCCCACTCTCCTGCCCCCTGGCTCACCGACGGCGCACGCTACCGCCTGCGCCGCTGGCCCAACATCACGAGCCTGCCGCATGACGCCGATCAGCTGCGCATGACGTCAATCCTGAGCCACGCACCGCTGTCGGCGAAGGAACTCTCGGCGATCGCAGGAACCGAACCGAGTTCGGCACACGCACTCGTTGCAGCACTCAGCCTCATGAATATTCTGCGGGTACTTCCGGGCGCCAGCGATGACGAGATCGGCGCCCCAGCTCCGGCGCCGGCACCTCGCGGGTTCTTCGCTCGCCTACGCGGTCGTCACAGCAAGTAGTACGTTCAGCCGAGCAGGTGGGATTCTTACCCGGCTCGCCCGCTCGGCTGAATAGTTCTCGACTTCGGATGCCGCGCGCCTAGAGTTGATCCATGGCCCAGCTCTCACCACCCGCTTCTCACCGCGCCCGCTGGGCAACAGCCGCCTATCTGGGTGCGGCAGTCCTCGGCGTGAATCAGTTCCTTTGGGGCACGTATCCTGCGCCCGATGGTCAGCGATCGCCGTTTAGTTCACTAATGGCTACTGCAACTACCGCCTTCGGAATTCTGTCGCTCATCCTGCTGACCTTTGCTGTCATGGTGACCGTAGGCGCTATCGTCGCGCACACGCGAGCTTCTCGACGCCTCTCGGCGCTGCCGCACGAGATGCCCGAGCCAGAACCTTCCCTTATGACAGCGTCGACTCCTGAACCGCCCAGCAAGCGGTCTCGGCTACTTGTGAGCGCCGCCACTTTCCTCACCACCGTTGGCGTAGTTGCTATCGGGATTCTGCACATCTACGCGTGGAACCCGCAGAGCAAGATGCCAAATCTCTCGCTCGACGAAATCTATGCCGCAATGACGGCCGCCCATGAGCTCCCCCAAGACTTTTTCAGCTGGGTGTGGGCGATCTTCTGGCCGCTTGTCGCTCTTGCCTTCGGTGCGCTCACAGTGTCGCCCGTGTTTGCGCAGATCATCAGGATGCGCGGGATGCTCGTCAGCGGCCTCGCGATCGTGAGCCTCACCGCTGGTTTCCATTGGATCGCCGGTTTCTCGATGGGGATGGGCCTCGCGGACACCTTCTCCGTCGGCGGAGGCGACTCTGCCAGCTCCGGCCCCCTGCTCGGGATGTTCGGTCAGGTGTGCGCTGTTGTCGCGTTGTTCCTCGCAATTGTCCCGCGACGCACAAACGCGGGCCGCCTGCCTGAGCAGACGACCCGCGTCGTAACGAACTAGCTAGCTTTTCGCTGAGTTGCTTTAGCTGTGAACCGCTGCGAGTGTGCGGCGGTCTTCGAGCAACTGAGGCCAGAGCTTGCGACGGTCGCGCACCACAAAGCCGCGCGCGATGAAGCGGTCCTTGCCGTCGAAACGAGGCGTGTACATCGAGCGGCCGTGCATGGCGCGCAAGTTGTCAAGCATGAGCAGGTCACCCGGCTGCAACACGTGGGCGTCGCGGTTCTCGATGTACGTCTCGACGACGCGACCGAGCAGGCGCTGAGCTTCAGCGGTGATGCCGTGCATGAGGTCCTGGTCGACAAGAATGTATGGGTCGTCTTCTGGACCGGTGAGGATCGGGAACGGGCCACGCACGGCATCCGGGCTAGGAATGTACGGCTGGAACGATTCGTCGATCGTGGTTGCCCACAGTGGCTGGCGCAGCTTGGCGACATCTTCTGCTGACATGTGCTGCACAAGCTTGCGCCCCGAGAACGCATAAGTCTTAGCGTTCTCATCGCCGCGGAGTGCACCGAGGATGACATAGTCAGGCTTGAAGTCAGAGAAGCACTGCTCGGTGTGAGCTTCAAGTTCAACCTTCGAGCCCTGCGACTGCTGGGTGACAGCAAGCTTCGGGTTCGGAACCATGTCCTGGATGAGGTGGCCGTTGCCTTCAGCCTCGTAAGCAACCATGCTTCCGAGAAGGTGGGCAAGCATTGCCATCTCTTTAGCGAAAACGGTGCGAGCACCGAGTCCGCTCTTGTTGTCTAGCGGGGTGTCTGACAGGTCTTCATCGACATACAGACCACGCACAACCATGATGCCGGCCTCAGAGCCGACTTCAGCAAAATTCAGAACAGCTGCACGGACCTCTTCAGGCAAACTGAACGCTGCAGCAAGAGCCTGGCGACCGAAGTCATCAGGGCTCTCATTAGGGTGAGCGGTAATACGCTCTGCAGCGGTACGGATCGCTTCGGCGTTGGCCGAATCGAGAGTGAACAGGCTCGATTGGAGCTCGTGAACGGTAATGTCGCTCTCCTTGCTTCGTGCGGCGCGCAAGCAGTGGCTTGATTGGCTCTTGGCAGGCGCGATCGCGGACTTCGTCTCCATAGGGAAGACATATCTCAAATTACACCCTCAGACCACCAAAAGACGAGGATGGCGGGGCCAAACAGGGCTGCCCACAGCAAAGATCAAGCAATCTCAAAGGCGAAACCAGAGTGGCCAGAGACGCGATAAGATTATCCGGCCAGCGGGAGTGGTGAAATTGGTATACACGCAGGATTTAGGTTCCTGTGCTTTCGAGCGTGCGGGTTCAAGTCCCGCCTTCCGCACAATGTCATGTCTCGAGACATGGTTCACATTTCGCTCTCCTTCGGGAGGGCGTTTTGTGTTTTCTGGGGTTGGTAGTCGATCTCGGGGTCGAGGGTTAGTTCGCGGAGTAGTTCACCGGTTCGGGTGTTGATTATTCGGATGTCTCGGTTGTGGATGAGGAGTCTGATTCGTTCCCCTTTGTGGGCGCGGCCGATTCCGATGTGGTGGAGTCTTGAGTTGTAGCGCAGCGTGACGACTCCGGATTCATCGATGCGGTCATCTCGGATGCGCCAGTGGCCGTCGGTGCCAGCGGGCGTTGCTTTTCCGCGCGCGGTGTAGGCCTCGACGGGGGTTGTGCGGTCCAAGGAACGGTGCGGCCTGACGGTGTTGTAGTAGTCGGTGAACGTGTTGAGTTGCTGCTGCAGCTCTTCGATCGTGTCGGCTCGGGGCTGTTTGGTGAGCCAGTTTTTGAGGGTTTGCTGGAAGCGTTCGACTTTGCCTTGGGTTTGAGGGTGGTTCGGGCGGCCATTCTTTTGATCGATTCCGAGGAGGTTGAGTTCGTTCTCGAAGGTGTTCCTGCCCTGGCGAACGCGGGTCGTGAATACGAGGCCGTTGTCGGTGAGGGTGGATACTGGGGGCCCGTATTGGGCGACTGTGGTTCGGAATTCGGCCAGAACGTGGGTGACGGTTACGACCCGGTAGGCGGTTACCGAGAGTGCAAGTCGGGAGTGGTCATCAAGGAACGTGAGGATCTCCATGCCCGTGCCGTTAGCGAGTTTCCAGTGGGTGAAGTCTGATTGCCAGGTTTCGTTGGGGAGTTCTGCTTCGAACCGGAGGTAGGAAGAGCGGGGCCGTTTCTTGGGTTGCGCGGTGATGAGTCCGTGGCGTTTGAGAGTTTTCCAGACGGTGGAGACTGCTGGTGTTGTTCCGTGGTGTCGGTGGAGGTGCGTGGCGATGGTGTGGGGCTCGGCGTCGTGACCGGCCGCGGTGAGTTCGTGTCGAAGCTGGAGGATCTCGGCTTCCAGCGAGGCACTGATGCGACTGGGCGAGGTTTTGGGGCGTCTAGATTGTGGTTCGATCGCGTCCCATCCGCCGGTGAGGTAGCGGGTTACGAGGGTGTGGACCCAGCGGTAGGTCACACCGTAGTCGCGGGCCACAGCAGCTTTCGTGCGGCCTTCGATAACGACTGAGGTCACGATGATTCGATTTTTCGACACATCTCAACACTGTGAATGATGTCTGGAGACATATGTGAACTATGTCTAGAAACCAGGCACCGCCTTCCGCACAACAAGAGGGTCCGGGGGGGGTCCCCACAGCGGGAACCCCGCAACTCGCGATACTCTTCTCTAGTTCATTGCTAACGTCGCCGACTTCGCGCACCTAGCCGACGATTCTGGAGACCCCCTTGATAGGCACCGCTCTTATTCCGTGGCTCGATCCCCAAAACCTTATTGAAGGTTTCGGAACTTTTGCCCTGCTCGGCGTCGTCTTCATCGTGTTTGCGGAGACTGGCCTACTCGCCGGTTTCTTCTTGCCGGGCGACACCTTGCTCGTCATCACGGGAATTCTGACCTTTACTCCAGGCGGCATTGAATTTGACATCTGGTGGGTGTGTCTCGCGATCAGTATTGCCGCATTTCTCGGCGGCGAGGTCGGCTACCTAATCGGGCACAAAGTGGGCCCAAGAATCTTTGAACGCAAAGAGACAGGTCTTTTTAGCGTCGAGAATGTTAAACGTACCAACGCGTTCTTCACTCGGTTCGGCGGCCTCGCCGTGATCCTGGCGCGCTTCGTTCCCGTCGTGCGCACATTTGCCCCAGTCGCCGCCGGAGTCGGCCACATGGACTACCGCAAGTACTCGTTCTACAACGCGATCGGCGCACTGCTCTGGGGCTCAGGCCTCACCTTCGGCGGTTATCTCTTGGGTTACATTCCGTGGCTCAGCGACTTCATCGTCAAATACATCGACCTGATTCTTCTCGCCGCCGTCACGGTCTCAGTACTTCCCACTGTCTACCACCTCATCCGCTCGTCCTACAAAGCAAGGAAGGCGCGCGAAGGGGGCCGGGCAGAGGCGATCAGCGATGCCGAAGCAGAACAGCTTTCGCTGCACCCCAAAGACTTCGATCAGAACCTCGACGACTAGCCCGACAGGCGTCTAGAGCAGGCAGCTGGAGCAGGCGTCGACAGCAGGCATCTGGAGCAGGCATCGACAGCGGTCGCTTCTGCGCTCAGGGTGCGAGCGGGTGCGAGCGGGTGCTAGCGGGTGCGAGCGGGTGCGAGCGGGTGCGAGCGGGTGCGAGCGGGTGCGAGCGGGTGCGAGCGGGTGCGAGCGGGTGCGAGCGGGTGCGAGCGGGTGCGAGCGGGTGCGAGCGGGTGCGAGCGGGTGCGAGCGGGTGCGAGCGGGTGCGAGCGGGTGCGAGCGGGTGCGAGCGGGTGCTAGCGAGTTCTACTGCGCCAAACGCTTGCGGAGAGCTGCCACAGACTGCTGAGCGCTGCGACGAACTTCAATATCTTCGTCTTTAACGAGCGCTGACATCGCTTCAATGTCATCAGCGGTTCCGACAGTGCCCAAGGCGCGAGCGGCACCCGCGCGAACGCGGGGAGTTTCGTCCTCGAGGAGCACTACAAGCTGCTCGCGAGCGTCGAGTCGGCGAGTAGCAACAACACGCGTTGCCATCTCTCGCACACGCCACGCCTGGTTACTGAGGGCGGCGCGTACGGCATCCGCAGCGCTGTTATCCCACGCGTGCAGCAGTGCGCGAGTTCCCCACAGTTCAGGCCAGTACAGCACAGGGGCACCGTCGAGGATGCCCTGAGCGTGCTCGCCACCGACAATCAGGAGAAACTCTTTGCCCTCGTTGTTGCCTTGGATCAGCGATACGGCGCGCTCGACAATAACGGCTTCGCCATGTCGTTCGCTAGCTGCCGCGATGCGGGCTGCGATGGGGAGGTCAAGATCTACTGCGTGGGGATCATCATGTTCAGACACGCCTCAACCCTACGTTGTTGCGCTGCGAGTGCCGACCGACATGCGTTCGCTAGCCATTGCCCAGCAGTTGAGCACGCACAATTGGCATAATCGCGGTGAATGCCTGAGCTCGATGGCTGAGCACATCTTTCTCTTCAGCCGTCAGCTCTGCCGACGTACCCTGCTGCCCATCCGGGCAGAAAATGGGGTCATAGCCGAAACCCGCGGCACCGCTGCGGTGCGCCGCGATCGTGCCAGGCCACAGTGCAAGCTCAACGAACTCTCGCGACTCAGCGCTGCCAGCGACATCCGACGCACCCGCAGCAACACCCGCCGGCACCACGAGAGCCGCCGCACACGCAAATTGCGCGGCACGGTCATCCACCCCCTCAAGGTTCTTCAGCAGCAGTTCGAGGTTGTCACTGTCATTGCGCGTGCCCGCATACCGAGCCGAATGGATGCCGGGGGCACCACCCAGCGCATCAACACAAACACCGGAGTCGTCGGCGAGCGCCGGCAACCCCGTGTGGGCGGATGCCGCTCGCGCCTTGATCAGCGCGTTTGCCGCGAAGGTCTCGCCATCCTCAACCGGCTCAGGGCCGTCGTAGGCGACGAGCTCGAGTCCATCGAGGGCTGGGCCGAGGATGCGGCGAAGCTCAAGAACTTTGTGGGCGTTGTGGGTGGCAAGTACGACCTGCATTAGTGTGAACCGACCCCTGCGGTGGTGGATCCAGCGGTGCCGTCAGCGAGCGACGCAACCTGCATTGCGGTGAGGTCGACTGCTCCCCCAAGGGCGAGGTCGAGCAGGGAGTCGAGTTCGCGGCGGTCAAAGGGTGCGCCTTCGGCGGTGCCCTGAACTTCAACGAAGAGTCCGCGGCCGGTGACGACAACGTTCATGTCGGTCTCGGCACGTACGTCTTCGACGTAGGCCAGGTCGAGCATGGGCTCACCATCGATGATTCCGACGCTGACTGCGGCGAGCGAATCGAAGAGTGCCTTCGAGTTTTTGCCGATGAACTTCTTTTCGCGACCCCATTCGATGGCGTCGGCGAGCGCGACATACGCACCGGTGATGGCTGCTGTGCGGGTCCCGCCATCAGCCTGGAGAACGTCACAGTCGATCACGATGGTGTTCTCGCCGAGAGCTTTCATGTCGACAACAGCGCGCAGGCTGCGACCGATAAGTCGCGAAATCTCGTGGGTGCGGCCACCCACTTTGCCCTTGACCGCTTCACGGTCCATCCGGCTGTTTGTGCTGCGCGGCAGCATCGAATACTCGGCGGTGACCCAGCCTTTGCCTTTGCCTGCCATCCAGCGTGGAACGCCATTCGTGAACGATGCCGTGCACAGTACCTTGGTCTTGCCAAAGGAGATCAGGGCTGACCCTTCCGCCTGGTCGCTCCAGCCGCGCTCGATCGTGACTTTGCGCAGTTCGTTGTTTTCGCGACCATCGTGACGTGTCATGTCTCTTCTCTCTATCGGGTAATTCTGGCTAGTGGTGAATCGGACTTGCAATAAATCAGGCTGGGGAAAGTCTGGCTAGTTGGGCAGCGTCGGCAAGCTAATGACGCCAGTATCAAAGGTTTCGACGCGCACAATGTTTGGCCCCATGAAGCGGGATGCCAAACGGGTGAAGCCTTCTTTGTCTGGCCCGGTGGCTTCAAAGATGTGCTTAGCCGGTTCGGTCGATTCGCGCAAAAGCTTGTGTGCCACGAGCGTGCTGTACACGTCGTAGGCGGTCTCCTCAGCACTCGACACGAGCGTCACGTCACGACCCATCACATACTGAATCGCGGCGGAAATGTGCGGGTAGTGGGTGCAGCCCAGCACAAGGGTGTCGATCTCGGCAGCCTTTAGCGGTGCCAAATACTCTTCAGCGACCGCAAGAACTTCAGGCCCGGTCGTGATGCCGGCCTCTACAAACTCGACGAATCGTGGGCACGCCTGCGTAAACAATTCGATGTCGGATGCCGCAGCAAAGGCATCCTCGTAGGCACGCGACTTGATCGTGCCCTCGGTGCCGATCACTCCGACGCGACTATTGCGGGTCTGACGCACTGCCGCCCTCGTAGCTGGCTGGATAACTTCGACTACCTCGATGCCGTACGCCTCGGTATAGCGTTCCCGAGCATCCCGCAACATCGCGGCAGAAGCAGTGTTGCACGCAATGACGAGCAGCTTGACGCCATCGTCGACGAGACGATCCATCACTTCGAGGGCGTAGCGCCGAACATCCGCAATTGGTTTAGGTCCGTAGGGCGAGTGCAGAGTGTCGCCGACATAAACGATCGACTCATGCGGTAATTGGTCGATGATGGCCCGGGCTACGGTGAGGCCGCCAACTCCGGAGTCGAAAACGCCAATGGGTGCATCAGTCACGTCCTCAATCGTAGCGGTCGATGCGCGCGATGATCCTGACAGCCTTCAGAGTCTGTCGCGTACGCTGATCAGGTGAGTACCGCTCTGCTAACTGACCAATACGAGCTCACCATGCTCGATGCCGCAATCGGCAGTGGCCGCCATGAACGCCCCTGTGTGTTCGAGGCGTTTGCCCGCCGCCTTCCTGACAGCCGCCGCTATGGCGTTGTCGCTGGCACCGGGCGCCTGCTCGAGTTGATCGAGCAGTTCCGTTTCGGCGACGAAGAACTGTCGTTCTTGCAGCAGAACAAGATTGTTCACTCCAACACCATCGACTGGCTTGCCAACTATCGCTTTACCGGAAACATCACCGGCTACCGCGAAGGCGATGCGTATTTCCCTGGCTCCCCCGTGCTAATTGTCGAAGGATCATTTGCTGAGGCCGTGCTGCTCGAGACTCTTGCCTTGAGTGTGCTCAACTATGACTCGGCAGTCGCCTCCGCTGCTGCGCGCATGGTGTCTGCAGCCGATGCTCGACCCATCGCAGAGATGGGATCACGCCGCACCGGAGAACGTTCTGCCGTGGCATCCGCCCGCGCCGCGTATATCGCCGGGTTCAGTGCCACTAGCAACCTTGAGGCTGGCCGCAGTTGGGGCGTACCCACGATGGGCACCGCAGCCCACTCGTTCACTCTGCTGCACGACTCAGAAGCAGAAGCGTTTCAGGCGCAGGTTGATGCCTTCGGGCCGTCGACAACGCTGCTCGTTGACACCTACGACGTAGAGAAAGCTGTCGATCTTGCGGTGAAGGTTGCCGGCACCAAACTCGGCGCGGTGCGAATCGACTCGGGCGACCTCGCCGTGCAAGTCGCCTCCGTGCGAGCACAACTGGATTCGCTGGGTGCCACCAACACGCGTATAACCGTCACCAACGACCTCGATGAGCACGCGATTGCCGCTCTGCGGGCTGCCCCTGTCGACTCGTACGGCGTCGGCACCTCTGTCGTAACCGGATCCGGTCATCCCGCTGCGGGAATGGTGTACAAACTCGTTG
This sequence comes from Rhodoglobus aureus, assembly GCF_039527955.1. Lineage (NCBI taxonomy): Bacteria > Bacillati > Actinomycetota > Actinomycetes > Micrococcales > Microbacteriaceae > Rhodoglobus > Rhodoglobus aureus. Next base: position 42,043 of record NZ_BAAAKW010000005.1, read on the forward strand.
CTCACCACAACGACGCCGGCGAGTGGGTGTCAGTCGCGAAAAAATCCACGGCCAAAGCCAGCATCGGCGGGCATAAGGCTGCGATGCGAACTCTCGAAGGCGGCCTTGCCACGTCAGAGTTGATCTATCAGGCATCCGACGGTCGTCCCGATGCTGAGGGGCGCGATCTGATCGTCGAGCTCATGACGAATGGATCGGCGGATGCCCGCTGGCTGGGTCACGACGGAACTCTCGCCGCACGCAACCACCGCGAGCAGGCTCTCGCAGAGCTGCCGCTGAACGCTTTCCGGTTGTCTCGTGGCGAACCTGTCGTGCCGACCATCTATCGCTAACCGTGTGGGTTAGCGGTTGAATAATCTCACTGTGAGGCGTGTTCTTGGCGGCGGTGCAACTGCGAGAGCGGCCCTAGTTCGCATACTGAATAGCTTCATCAAGTTGCAGTAGCCGGCGATCAGGTCCCACTCGCTCCCGAAGCATCTCATCGAACGCAACCCATAAACGCGACTGTACTACTCGAAGGGGTTGAGCAGCCGGTGCAGAAACTGGCGAGTGCGTTCGTGGCGGGGATGTCTCAGCAGTTGTTGGGGATCGCCACGCTCGACGATGTTGCCGCCATCGACGAAAGCGATCTCGTGCGCGACTTCGCGGGCGAATTCGAGTTCGTGGGTGACGATCACCATTGTCCAGCCCTCATCGGCCAGCTCTTTGATCAGGCGCAAAACGTCGCCGACAAGCTCCGGATCGAGAGCGGAGGTAGGCTCGTCGAACAACAGCAGTTGCGGCCGCAGCGCCAGCGCCCGCACGATGCCAACGCGCTGCTGCTGGCCACCGGAGAGCTCGAACGGGTAGCTGTCACGCTTGGCGGTCAGGCCGACTCGGTCCAATAGGGCGAGCGCCTCGGTCGTCACCTCGGCGACCGGGCGGCGCTGCACAACGACCGGTCCCTCGATAACGTTCTGAAGCACGGTCTTGTGCGGAAACAGGTTGTAGTGCTGAAACACCATCGCCGACCGGTCACGCAGGGCCGCAAGCTGCTTGGGCGTGGTCTTGGCGGCGAAGTCGATGCTCACCGTCTCGGCCGAATTGGCACCCCGACCCTCAGCCGTCCCGGCGCCAGCGCGGTCGGCATCAACGGTCGCAAGGACCTCGATCGTGCCGCCGTCGGGCAGCTCCAGCCCGTTGAGGCAACGCAAAATAGTGGTTTTGCCCGAGCCGGAGGGGCCGATCAGGGCAAGCACTTGGCCACGGTGCACGGTCAGATCGACCGACTCCAGCACCAGATTGTTGCCGAATCTCTTCTGCAGTCCACGAACGCGCAGGAGGACAGCCGATGCCGCGTCATCCGCTCGGTAAAACGGCTCGGCCGGAAGATCAGCGGGCGACATAGCGGTCCAATCGCTTCTCGAGAAAACTCTGCCCGGTGGAAAGCACCAGACAGATGACCCAGTAGATCAATGCTGCTTCGAGGTAGAGCAGCATGAACTCCTGACTGAACGCTGCCACCTGCTGTGCCTCACGGAACAGTTCGGTGACCAGAATCAGGGAGGCCAGCGAGGTGTCCTTGACTAGGCTGATGAACGTGTTCGACAGGGGTGGCACCGAAACCCGGGCCGCTTGCGGCAGGATGATGCGGGTGAGGGCTCGGCGGTGCGACATTCCGATCATATAGGCGGCTTCCCACTGGCCCTTGGGTACCGAAAGAATCGCGGCGCGGATCACCTCGGCGGCATATCCGCCGACGTTGATCGAGAAGGCAACGACGGCGCTCGGCCATGGGCTGATCGTCACTCCGATCGACGGCAGCCCATAGAAGATCACGAACAGTTGCACGAGCAGCGGGGTGCCGCGCACGATCGAGATATAGCCGCGGGCGATACCGGCGAGCCAGCGCTTCGTCGACAACCGCATAAGAGCGAGTATCAGGGCGAGCACCAGACCGATTGCAAACGACGCCAAGGCAAGCGGAATCGTGCCCCGTACCGCGCCGTCGAGCAGCGGCCAGAACGAGCTGAAGAACAACCCCCAATTAGGCTGAATCATCGAATCGTCGGCTTACTGGCTGACGTCGGCGCCGAAGTACTTGTCGGACAGCTCGGCGAGCGTTCCATCGGCGGTGAGGGTCGCGAGCGCCTCGCTCACCGCATCGGCCAGCGCGGTGCCGCCCTTTGCGAAGGCGAACGCACTCTCCGAGCGGTCCTCGGTCTCGGCAGCAATCTTCAGGTTGTCAGCGCCGTTGGACTTCTGGTAATCGAGAAAGGTCAGCTTGTCGTTGACCGTGGCATCCACTCGCCCCTGCTCGACCAAGGCTACCGACTGGGCCCAGCCCTCGACGGCTTCGACAGTCGCGCCGCTCTCAGTGGCCAGGGTATACCAGTTGCTGGTCAGCGACTGAGCCGTGGTCAAACCCTTCAGGCTCGCAAAGGACGTGATCGACGTGTTGTCGGCGGGAACGACGATGACGCCGGTGGAGTAGGTGTACGGGGTGGAGAAATCGTAAGCGGCCTGGCGTTCCGGGGTAATCGAGACCTGGTTGGCGATGGTGTCCCAGCGGCCGGCAGTGAGGCCGGCGAAAATGGCGTCCCACTGGGTCTCTTCAAACACGGCGTCGACGCCGAGCTCAGCGGCAACTGCGCGTGCCACCTCGACGTCGTAGCCGGTGAGGTTGCCGGAGCCTTCTGCGTGGAACGAGAACGGCCGATAGGTGCCCTCGGTGCCGATCACGAGGGTGCCGGAGTCGAGCACGCTGCTCAGTGAGTCGTCGGTGCCGGAGGCCACATCGCTGTCTGGGGTCGAGCCGGAGCACCCGGCGAGGGTGAGCGCAACGACGGACAATACGGCAGCCGGGAAAAATCTTAGCTTCATGAAAGAAACACCTAACGAACTCGGTGGGGTGAGCGCGGGCTACGCGGGTACTGCCCCGAATGTACGGAGGCCACGAGTAGCGGCGTCCCCAGTCTAACAAGGCGCTACCAGCCCGGAGTATTCCCCCGGTTTCTCAACGGAAGCGCGACACCTCTAGTCGACCGAGCTCGAAACGCACCTGATTCGCCCCGACCGCCCTGGAGAAAAACGGCGGAGGCAGAAGCCGCGAACGAGGCGCTAGCGCTTCATCTTTTCGTAAACTTCTTTGCACGTCGGGCAGACAGGGAACTTCTCCGGGTCACGCCCTGGCGTCCAGAGTTTTCCGCACAGAGCACGTATTGGCTTGCCCGAGAGCGCCGATTCCATGATTTTGTTCTTGGGCGCGTAGTGCGAGAAGCGTTCGTGGTCGCCCTCTTCAACTTGCTCCTGATTGAGCAGTTCTTCAAGTTCGCGGTCGAGCGTGTCGGTTCCGCCGCCAGTGTGATCGGTGTCAGCCATGCGTCAATTCTACGTCGTGGTTTTTGATTTAGTTCTGGGATGACTGCGCGAGCAGTTCTGGGCCGCGGCGCACCATAATTCGACCGCCCCAAGACACTCCGATTAACAACACAATCAGCCCGAGGAGAACACCTACGAGGAACGCAGCCCAGTGCGGTTCGAGTTCAACGAAGGGGTTGAAGAACACGACGGCCAACACTGGCGCACCAAAAAGAAGAGTGAGCGCAAAGGTGATGGACTGAACTGTTGCAGCGTTGGAGACGAGCGCCTGCGGTTGAATGAATGCGCCATGTCCAGGCAGCGGCGCCGCGTACGGGAACGCTGCAGAGCTGACGCTAGACACTCCCAGCCCGGCAAAGAGAAGGCACAGGCTGAGTCCGATCAGCCCGGGCAGCGCTACGGAGTTGCCCACGATGACGACGGTGATAATGCTGCCGACAACGGCGAGCGGGATTCCGACGAGCAGCCCAGGAACGATTCGACCCCAACGATCGTCGGCACCATGCGTGTGGGCGGAGACGTGGGTCCAGAGGGCCGTGTTGTCGTGCGCGACATCATTGTGGGCGCTCCAGCCGAGGAACAGACACATGACGGGTACCGGGATCCACGCGATGACATCGGCACCGATTCCGCCGACGAGCAGCGCTGCAACCATTCCGATTGGGATGATCGGGATCGCGGCCAGCGCAACAAAATAGCGGGCGTCGCGAGCCCAGTAGCTGAGGCTGCGCGCAGCAATCGCCCCGAGCGGTGTTGACGGCATGAGCCGAAACCAGCCCAGCCCTGAGCGATACGTTTCGACGGCACTTCGTTCGGGGCGCGAGAGCACGTAGCCGAGCATGAAGTACCAGCCCGCGGCGAGCACGACGAGGAATCCGAAAGCGATCGCGAGTTTAGCGGCGGCGTCATTCGCATCCCCGGAAGCGCTGGCAGCTGGTGCGCTAAAAGCGACTCCCAGCGGCGACCATTCGAGCACGGACGCAATGCGCCGAAGCACAGGCAACACCTGCGATTGATAGTCCGAGAGTGCCAAGAGCACTGCCACGGGAAGCGATGCAACGACCAGGGCGATGGCGACGAAGCCGAAGCTCTCGCGAAGTCGACGGGTGCTCAAGTAGCGTGCCGCGATAAGGCTGGCCAGTCGCGAACCAATAACTGCGGTGGCGATCACGATGAGGCCGGAAAGCACAGCGACGAGGGCGGATGCAACAGCTCCTGACCAGACAACGATCTGCGCAACTGCCAGGCCAGCCAGCATCAGCGCGGGAATGCTGATGGCGCCGGCAAGGAGCAAGAGCAGTGCTAGGCGGAGCCTACTGACGGGAAGGTACGAGAATCGGCGTGGGTCTAGTGCGTCATCCGCGTTCCAGCCGAGGGGCATGATGAGAAAGCCGGCGAGCACGATTGAGCCAAAGACGACGAGCGTGCTGCCCGCGACTTCTGGGGTCGTTTCGCGAAGGTTTGCGACGGCGCTGACCGCGATGACGAACAGAACGGCGCTGTAGAGCAGCACCAACGCCACGCTTGCTGCAACGAGTGGCCCTCGACGGAACGTGTTCGCGAGGAGGGTCAGTTTCAGTCGGAGAAACTGCTCAACCACTCGAGCCCTCCCCCGCTGGAGTTCTTGCCGGTCAGCTGCACGAAACGATCTTCGAGCGACATTCCATTTCGAACTTCATCAATTGTTCCGTCAGCCAGCAGCGTGCCTTCGACAATTACGGCGACGTGACTGCAGACGCGCTGCACGATTTCCATGCGGTGGCTGGAGAGCAGCACAGTTCCGCCCGCGTTCACATACTGTTTGAGGATGCGGGTCACTGTTGTTGCTGAAACGGGGTCGACAGATTCGAACGGCTCGTCGAGTACCAGCAGTCGCGGCGAGTGAATCATTGCGGCCGCGAGCGCCACCTTCTTGAGCATGCCGGAGGAGTAGTCGCTCACGAGGCGACCCATCACATCGTCGAGTCCGAAGGCAGTCGCCAAATCTGCCGAGCGTTTGCGCACTTCGGCGGCCTTGAGACCGCGAAGCACTCCCGAGTAGTAGAGCAACTGCGAACCCGTGAGCCGGTCGAAGATACGCAGGCGGTCGGGGAGCACCCCAATAGATCGTTTGGCAATCTCGGGGGAATCCCACACGTCGATGCCATTGACACTGGCGGTTCCGGAATCGGGGCGCAACAGGCCCGTAATCATCGAAAGCGTTGTCGTCTTTCCGGCACCGTTCGGGCCGACGATGCCGTAGAAGACACCCGCCCGCACGTTCAGGTGAATGTCGTTGACCGCAACTGTGTCGCCAAAGCCCTTCGAAAGCCCACGAACTTTCAAAACAATATCGGTGGATGTCGCCTCAAGTTGGTGCGAAAGCGTCGGCCGCACGGCAACGACTGCGTTGCCCGCGAGCTCAGGCTCTTGGTCGGATTGTGGCTCGGGCTCCTGCTCGAGCGCCGGCTCTGCTGCGGGGTCAGCTCTGGGCTCTGGCTCCGCTTCTCGCTTCGGCCTAGCTTTGGGCTTTCGTTGTGGCACCGTGACCGGAGTGGACTCAGTAACGGCATCCATCTCAGGCGTTGCGACCGCTGCGGGCTCGGTTGCTGGCACCGGTTCGGCCAGGGCGTCAGCCGCTACGTCGTTGTTGTCTGCGGAACTCGGTGCTGGCGCAGGCGCAACTTCACCCTCAGCGTCGCGTACTGCCACAACGTCTGCCGCCTGCGGGTCAGGCGCAATCTCGGCGGCGGGAGCGGCGGCGGGAACAGTGAACTGAGCCGCAAGCGCGCGCAAGCGAGCGAGGCCCGCAAGTACGGCATCCGGCTTTTCTGCGGGCTTGGGAGGCTCAGCTTCGAACGACTCTGCTGGCGCTGCGATCGGCATAGCAGCCGCTGCTGGCTCAGCAACCGCGGCGGGCTTGGGCGCGCTCGGTGTAGGCACGGTCGACTTGGGCGCAGTCGACTTGGGCGCAGTCGACTTGGGCGCCGTCGCCCGCGGAGTCGTCGACCGAGGTGCTGCTGCTCGACGCGGCGTCGTTGGTTTCACGCCATCCACAGCCGTTGGGGCAGCCGTTGGCGTGGCCGCCGATGCTGCCGCAGCTTCCGGGGCCGCATCCGTTGGTGCCGCAGCCTTGAGGGCCGCAGCCTGAGTTGCCGCACTCTTCACCGCAGGAGTCTTTGGTACGACGGGCTTCCGGGCAGGGGACTTGCGAGTGGCAGAGGATGTTGGCGTGGCGGTGCTCGATTTTGCTTGAGATCCTCGGGGCGCAACGGGCTTCCGGGGGCTCGTTGCGGGCTTCGTTGCCGGCGTTTCCACAGTCTTCTTGCCCTCGTCGGGTGTTTGGGCGTTTTCCACTGTCCAAACCTACCAATCAGATGCTGGGCGCATCAGCGAGTATCACAAATAGACAACAACCCCGCAAAATCTATGGAGTTCTCGGCGGGCACAGCTAGCCTGACTATCGCACAAAGGTGTGTCGATTTTACCAATCTCGGGTGAATAGTAGGTTAACCACGACGCCTCATCCCCAGATCCCAGAACTACTGAGGAGACCACCATGACTACACAAGTCGTTATTTTAGCTGCTGGCATGGGCAGCCGTTTGGGCCGTTCGCTTCCGAAGCCGCTCACTGAGCTCAGCGATGGCCGCACCATCATGAAGCAGCAGTTCGACAACATCCACCACGCATTTGGCAACAACGTCAAGGTGACCATCGTTGTCGGCTACAAGCTTGAGCACATCATCGAGGCCTTCCCCGAAGCATCGTTCGTTTACAACGAGCAGTACGACCAGACCAACACCTCCAAGAGCCTCATGCGTGCACTGCAGGCATCCACTCCGGGTGGAGTGCTCTGGATGAACGGCGACGTCGTTTTCGACCCGACCGCACTCGAGCGCGCAGCAGTCATGGTTGCTCGCGACCAGTCATTTGTCAGCGTCAATACCGCCAAGGTTTCTGATGAAGAGGTCAAGTACACGACCGACGCAGAGGGTTTCATCAAGGAACTCTCCAAGACCGTCAAGGGTGGCCTGGGCGAAGCCGTTGGCATCAACTACATTTCACGGGACGCTAAGGCAACGTTGCTGCGCCACCTCAAGAAGGTTGGCGACCAGGACTACTTCGAGCGTGGCATTGAACTCGCTATTGAAGATGATCGCCTGCTCATCGAGCCCATCGACATTTCTGACCTCTATGCCATTGAGGTCGACTTTGCTGAAGACCTCGAGCGCGCAAACCTCTTCGTCTAAGCAGGCTTTGTCGCGGCTTTAGCGCCCACAGACACGAAACGTCGGTAACGCGCATCAGCGCAGTGCCGACGTTTCATCATTTGCGCGCCTACTATAGGGGCGTGGCGAACACAGCACTAGGCCGACCTGCATGGTCACCCATCACCCGATACCGCCGCACTCTCTGGTTGCTGACTGTCCGCGACCTGCGTGTGCGGTACTCCACCTCAGCCCTCGGCTACGTGTGGAGTATCCTCGACCCTCTGGTCATGGCGGGCATCTACTGGTTCGTCTTCACTCAGGTCTTTGACCGCCCGGTCGGCGAGCAGCCATACATCGTGTTCCTGCTGACGGCTTTGCTGCCGTGGATGTGGTTCAACGGTGCTGTTTCGGATGCCACCCGCGCCTATCTGCGCGAAGCCAAACTCATCCGTTCCACCAAGATCCCTCGCACCATCTGGGTTGCGCGACTCGTGCTCTCTAAGGGGATCGAGTTCATCGCCAGCCTTCCGGTGCTCGCGTTCTTCGCGATAGTTAATGGTGCGGTGCTGCACTGGGAAGCTGTCTACTTTGTGCTCGGCGTTGTGCTTCAGGCGATCCTCACTGTTGGCGTCGGTCTGATCGTTGCTCCCCTCGTCGTGTTCTTCCGCGATCTAGAGCGCGCAACTAAGCTGGCGTTGCGGTTTCTCTTCTATGCCTCCCCCATCATTTACGGGATCCCCGACTTGCAGAGACTAGGGCTCGACGGCGTGGCCGCGTTCAACCCGCTCGCCGGAATCTTCTCGCTTTACCGGGCAGCATTCTTTCCCGACCAGCTTGACTGGTACGCGGTACTCATTGCGGCGCTCATGAGCTTCATCCTGGTTGCCATCGGCATCCTCGTCTTCGTGCGCACCGAACGTGCCGTGCTGAAGGAGATCTAGTGGCCGACAATTTTGTGATTCAGGTACGGGATGCCGGCATCCGCTTTCGACTCAATCGACGATCACGCCGTAACTTCAAAGACCTGTTTGCCGGTCGCAAACGTCGAGCTCGTTCCGATGAGTTTTGGGCACTTCGCCATGTGAACTTTGATGTGACCGCCGGCGAAGCAATCGGCGTTGTTGGGCGAAACGGCCAAGGCAAGTCGACGCTTCTCAAGCTTGTTGCCGAAGTCATGCTTGCCGACGAGGGCGACGTGCAAGTCATTCAGGGTGTGGCCCCGCTCATCGAAATCACGGGAGGCTTTGTCGAAGATCTGAGTGTGCGCGACAACGTGTACCTCACGGCGGGCCTGCACGGCATGACAAAGCGCGAGATCAGCGATCGCTTCGACGAAATCATTAGTTTCGCCGAGATCGAGCGTTTCATCGATACCCCGTACAAGCATCTTTCGAGTGGCATGAAGGTGCGCATCGCGTTCGCCGTAATCTCACGACTCGAAGAACCCATCATTTTGGTGGATGAGGTTCTTGCTGTTGGCGATAAAGCGTTCCGCGAGAAGTGCTACCGCCGCATTGAAGATCTGCTCGAGGGCGGCCGAACGCTGTTCTTCGTCTCGCACAACGAACGCGACCTGCGTCGCTTTTGTAGCCGCGGCCTCTACCTCGACAAGGGCGAGCTAGTTCTCGACGGCCCCATCGGCGACGTATTGGCCCGCTACAACGCAGATTACGGTTCCTGAACGGCTGCCCAACTCTCGGGGTGGCGTCAGATCGCTCCGGTACGCTTTAACGCATGGCCTCAAGCGAACTGAACACCTCGCACCCTATGGTTGTGCGCGGCATCGACCGTGTGCTCACGGTGCAGCGCCCCGTGGTGCTCGCCCACATTCGCAGCATCCGCAAGGGCAAGCCGAACGCGAGCTCGGATGAGATCATCAGCATCCTCGAGCGCCGCTATTTGGCTGCGGTGACGACCGGTGGCGCGCTTGTCGGCGCAAGTGCAGCAATCCCTGCCGTGGGCACCGGAGCATCGTTGGCACTCTCGAGTGTTGAAACGGCGGGCTTCCTTGAAGCAAGTGCACTCTTCGCTCAATCGGTTACCGAAGTTCACGGAATCGTCGTCGACGACCCGGACCGCGCGCGGGCCCTCGTAATGACGATGGTGCTCGGCACTGCCGGCAGCGACCTCGTGAAGCAGCTTGCCGCCCAGGCCACCGGCTCAGGCGTTGCCCGTTCCGCTTACTGGGGCGAGACTTTGGCCAAAGGCATTCCCACCGCGCTCATGGGGCCCCTCGCCGACCGCATCAAACACACCTTCTTGAAGAAATTTGCGGCAGCCCAGGGCACCAACATTGTTGGCCGACTGGTTCCCTTTGGCATTGGCGCCGTAATCGGCGGCGGCGGCAACCACATCCTGGGGCGACAAATCATCCGCACAGCACGTCAAGGCTTCGGGCCTGCACCTGCCACTCTGCCCTCGTGGCTTGAGCCTGTACTCGTCGTCAAGGCACCTAAGTCGCCGAAAACGCCGAAAACGCACAGGGCGCCGAAGGAACGCGGCGTGCGCAAAGAACTTGCTGAGCGCAAACGGATGCCGCAATTGCCACGGCTGCCCAAACTGCGCAAACGACAGGGCTGGGTTGAACTCGAGAGCTTCGCGGAACTCGACAACCATGTCGATATCGACGCTCTAATCGCGATCGAAAGCACAGCTGAACTCGAGCACGAGCACGAGCACGAGCCTGACCTCGCCGCTGACGTTGCGGCTGACCTCACGTCCGAGGCCGAACGCGACGAACGCGAGTAGCTCAGCTATTCGGCAGCGGGTGACTCGTCGTCGTCATCCTCAAAAGGATCGCCTTCACTACCGTGACGGTCACCAATGTGGAGTTGTGCATGCCGATGCCACCGCGCAACGAGCGATTCGACAGCATCATGAAAGCGCGCTGTCGCCGATCCCTGGCTGGTATCGCCAAAGTGACGCTCTGCCCAATATCCCAAACGTTCTTTCGCTTCAGCATCGAACTGCACACGGTTGACGATCGAAAGGATGTCGTCGGCTTGGTCGGCGCGCAACCATTCGCACGCTCCTAGGTAGCCTGCCTCGTCGATATCTGCCGATTCCGACACCGGTCGAGCAACGATGAGCGGTTTACCCGTGGCGAGCCGGTCATAGACCATCGCCGAAACGTCAGTGATCGCGACATCCGCCGCCACCAACTGCCAACCCAACTCTTTGCCATCGTCATAAATGTGCTGAACCGAAGGATCGGTCTCATTGGCTTCGGCGATCGCCGCAATGATCGCGATATTCGCCCGCTTGTACTCGTCGTCGACAACACCGCTGCGAGGGTGTGGACGGTAAATAAAGCGGTGCTTGTCACTGGCCAGAACAGCTTTCGCCAACGCGACACCGTGAGTAGCGATTGAGCCGTAGGCCGCAGCCTCACGGTCACCCTCCCAGGTTGGGGCATAGAGAACAACAATGCGGTCGTCTGGCGTGTACGGCAACTCACCGGCAAAATGGTCGGCTTGCGGACGCCCGATCGGGATAGCCCGCTTCTCGAGATCGAAATCCCACAGCTTGTGGCTCAAACGCTCGAGCGCGGCCTCGCCAGCAACAAAACTGAAGTCATAGGCCTTGAACTGATTTGTGGTCATGTACATTTTGTCGCTCTCACCATGGTTGATGAAAACGTGCCACATGCGCCCGTAACGGAACATCTGAAAGTTTTTGGAGTTCTGATTGACGTAGAAAACAATCTTCAGCGGCTGCTCAGACACAAACTGATCAAGCTCTGACACTTTGCGCAGGTAGAAGGTCGGAACCGGAGCCTCATCCCACAGCGCTAGCACAGAACTTGGTGAGCGCGCGATGATCGTCACCGGAAAACGCTTCGACAACTCGGCGAGCGGCGCGTACCACTGGCGCATTTGGTAAAGATTCACCTTGGTGTCTGCAAAGTAGACGGCGATGCTCACTGACCCGGGCGTCGGCAGCGGATGCTCCCCGACAAGGTGCGCGACGCGACGCCGATTGCGGCGCGAACGCAGCATTGTGCGCACCACTTTGCGAGCGGTCTTGAAATCTTTCAGAAGCGCCATGGTCTCAATCAAATCGGTGGAGGGCCGGTGCAACGCACTTCCCACCACACCGTTACCGAGCCGATGCTGATGCGGTGGCGTGAAATTGGGCCGCTGTTTCGATAGTACCCGCCCTCGCCCATACCGCGTTCGAGGGGGCAGGGTACTGGAAGCCGCAGGTTTTCGCAGGTTTAGAAGGTACGATTGATAGAATGACCGATTCTGATTCAACCGCACCGTCTGACACCACCGAGACCGCGATCACTTTCTCCGACCTCGCGCTCAGCGATGCGGTCCTGAAAGCGGTCCGTGACATCGGCTACGAGACGCCTTCCGCGATCCAAGCCGCCACCATTCCTACTCTTCTTGAGGGGCGCGACGTAGTCGGCCTCGCCCAGACCGGAACAGGTAAGACTGCAGCATTCGCGCTGCCCATCCTGTCCCGCCTCGACGTTTCGCAGAGCAAGCCACAAGCTCTCGTGCTCTCCCCGACCCGCGAACTCGCGTTGCAGGTGTGTGAGGCGTTCGAGAAGTACGCAACCCACATGCGTGGCGTGCACGTGCTTCCCGTTTACGGCGGCCAAGCCTATGGCGTGCAGCTTTCTGCACTGCGTCGTGGCGTTCACGTCGTTGTCGGTACTCCCGGCCGCATCATGGACCACCTCGCCAAAGGCACCCTCGACCTTTCTGAGCTCAAGTACCTCGTGCTGGATGAGGCCGACGAAATGCTCAAGATGGGCTTCGCCGAAGACGTTGAGACAATTCTCGCCGACACCCCAGACGACAAGCAGGTCGCACTGTTCTCGGCCACGATGCCGGCGCAGATTCGCCGCATCTCCAAGAAGTACCTGAACAATGCTGAAGAGATCACGGTTAAGTCGCAGACCACCACTTCGGCGAACACCAGCCAGCGTTACCTCGTTGTCTCGTACCCGCAGAAGGTCGATGCGCTGACCCGCATCCTCGAAGTCGAAAACTTTGAGGGAATGATCGTCTTCGTTCGCACCAAGAGCGAAACTGAGAACTTGGCTGAGAAGTTGCGCGCGCGAGGTTACTCGGCTGCCGCAATCAGCGGTGACGTGGCTCAGGCCCAGCGTGAGCGCACCGTCAACCAGCTCAAGTCGGGCAAGCTCGACATCCTCGTAGCAACTGACGTTGCTGCTCGCGGACTCGACGTTGACCGCATCAGCCACGTCGTGAACTTCGACATCCCCGTCGACACCGAGTCGTACGTGCACCGCATTGGTCGCACCGGTCGTGCCGGTCGCAGCGGTTCGGCAATCAGCTTTGTCACCCCACGCGAGCGTCGCCTCCTTACCGCAATTGAGAAGGCCACCCGCCAGCCGCTTACCCAGATGCAGTTGCCGTCGGTTGAAGACGTCAACTCCACACGCCTGACCCGCTTCGATGACGCAATCACTGAGGCGCTCAACCAGCAGCCTCGCATTTCTGCGTTCCGCGAGATCATCGCGCACTATGTTGAGCACCATGATATTCCAGAGGCGGATGTTGCTGCCGCTCTTGCGGTTGTGGCTCAGGGTGAGACTCCCCTGCTGCTGTCGGCTGAAGAAGAGCGTGCCCAGCGTTTCAGCGAGCGTGATGACCGTAGCTCACGCAACGATCGTCCTGAGCGTGGCGGAGACCGCGGCGGTGACCGTGGGGAGCGCCAAGAGCGTCGCCCCCGTTCCACCAAGCCGATGACTGCGTACCGCATTGAGGTCGGCAAGCGTCAGCGCGTTGAGCCCCGCCAGATCGTTGGCGCACTCGCCAACGAGGGTGGACTGAGCCGCGATGACTTCGGGCACATCCAGATTCGTCCCGACTTCTCGCTCGTTGAGTTGCCTGTCGACATGTCAAAGGACGTGCTTGAGCGCCTGCGCGACACTCGCATCAGCGGCAAGCTGATCGAGATCAGCCCCGACCGCAAAGCAAATGGCGGCGGAGCACGCGGCGCTGACGGTAAGTACCCCAGCCGCGACCGTTCATTCGAAGGTGGCGCCCGCGCTAACCGCGAACGCGAAGAGTCGCGCGGCTACAACAAGCGCGATTCGGGCCCTCGTGACGATGCTGCACGCGACAGCGGCAGCCGTTACGAAGATCGCCCGACGCGCAAGCCGCGCTACTAGAAATTTCATTGCCTCAACGGCAGTCTCATCGCGGAAACGTGGAGGCTGCCGTAGAGCCATTTAACTGGCGTTAGCGAACCTAGATCACGGGAGGGCGGCCGGCGCGAGCCATCCGTCCGACGGTCGCCCAACTGATGCTGCGGCGGCCTCCCGGGTTCTCTCTCCACCCAGCGAACCAGCCACCCCACCAGGCACGCATGCCAACGGGGTTGCGGGCTGATCGCAGAACCTGAATTGTGGTCCAGCTGGCAACGTAGATCGGTACGAGCACGACTGGCAGGTTGCGTTTTGCCAACCAGATGCGGTTGCGGGCATTGAGCCGGTAGTAATAGCTGTGCCGTGCGGGGTCGATAGCAGGGTGATTGGCCATCAGGTCGCCCGCATACCACGCGCGTTTTCCGGCGCCCCACACTCGCCACGCGAGTTCTATGCCTTCGTGGGCATAGAAGTAGGGGTCGCCCCATCCGCCAATCTCGTCGAACAGCGGGCGAGGCATGAGCACTGTGCCTTCCCATACGGAGAAGACGTTGCTCGGATGTTGTGGGTCACCCTTGCGAATGCGTGGAATCCACCGGCGTGGATTCTCTTTGCCCTCGGCGTCTTCGACGCGCGGTTGCAGGAGCCCGATCGTAGGGTCGGCGACGATCTTTGCGACAGCGTCACTGAGGAAGGTGGACGATGGGATGCTGGCGTCGTCATCCAGAAAGAAAATCCAGTCGCCGGTCACCTGCTCCACACCGCGATTGCGGCCTGCGGGAATTCCGAGATTATCGGGCAGGTGCAGGCCACGCACGCCAGCCGGGAGCCCTGTGGGATCCCAGCCGTTGCCGACGACGACGATGTCGAGTTCTACACCCTGCTGGGCTTGTAACGAGGCGAGCCCGCGATTGAGGTCCTCGGGGCGCCTTCCCTGGCTGAGGGAGACGACGCCGATGCGGTGGGTCATGAGCGAACGCGCTTGGACGCCATGATTGCCACAAAGTGACCGGCAAGCGCGAGCGCTGCCAGCGGAAGCAGAAGGAGCAGCACGGTGCGCTCGGCCGCGAGAGCCGGCACAAAGAGCGCCACGATCGCGGTCGCGAAAGCAATCATGGTGAGCTCCACCGAGTGGTACAGGCGGTGGAAGGGAACGAAACGGGCCAGTCGACGCAGTTTTGCGACGAGGCTGTGGCTCGGTTCCGCTTCTCCCTTGCGGTCGCTGAGCTTCTCGAGCCCGGCATTCGCACGCGCGACGTGCACCATGTCATTGAGTGCCTTGTTGAGCACGATGAGAAGCGCGAGAGCAAAGCCGGCGGTGGTCCAGGCGAAGTCCGCCGGAAAGTCAAGTGGCCAGCCTGCTGCACGGATGCCGAGGGCGATCGGGATGAGCGCTTCGGTGCTGTAGTGCCCGACCTTGTCAAGGAACACACCGGCCGGTGAGCGCGTATTGCGCCAGCGGGCAACTTCGCCATCGCTGCAATCGACGAGCATCTGTATTTGACCGAGCACGAGGGCGAGGGCAGCCCCGGTGAATCCGGGGATCAGGAGGGCGGCTGCGGTGAGCCATCCGGTGAGGATCATGAGCCCGGTCACACCGTTGGCGCTGATGGAGGTCTTCAGCAGCATCCACGTCAGGTAGGGCGAGATGTCGCGCAGGTAGAGGGAGGCCGTCCAGTGTTCGGCGTTGGCGCGCAGCCGCACCTCTGGGGGTTGCGTTACTTCTCGTAGCTGCGCAATGCTCTGCGGCCGGGCTGAGGGCTCTGCTGGTGTGTGAGTGGACACGCGGTTACCTTCCCGTATGCGCAGTGATGTTTTGGGTGAGCTTCAGGAACCCGAGAATGAAGCCTGTGCCCCAACCGAAGTGGATGCACGGCAACACGATCAGATACCAAAGACCTGATCGTAGCCCCTCTTTGGCTGCCGCAACGCCTGAAGCGGCAATTACGAAGAGTGCGTAGATCGCTGGTGCGATGTAGGCGAGGCTCAACCAGCTGGCACTTGTTGCACTGCCGATGATTCCAAGGATGAGGCCGACGAGTGTGCCGAGTACGGCGAGCGGTGGCACGAAGTAGCGCAGGGAGTTTGCTGTACCGAAGCGGCGTG
The DNA here is from genome assembly GCF_039527955.1 of Rhodoglobus aureus. Lineage (NCBI taxonomy): Bacteria > Bacillati > Actinomycetota > Actinomycetes > Micrococcales > Microbacteriaceae > Rhodoglobus > Rhodoglobus aureus. The sequence continues at coordinate 57,828 of NZ_BAAAKW010000005.1, forward strand.
CGAGTTCTCCGCGCCAGATGCCGGTCGCAACGAACTGGCGGATGAGTTTGCGCAGGCTTGAGCGTGGGCGGTAGACGACTTGGAGCTCTGGGGTGAACCAGACGGTGCCGCCGCTGGCGCGGAGTCTGCGGTTGAGTTCCCAGTCTTGGCCGCGCTTGATGTCTTCGTCGAAGAGCCCAACCGCGACGAGGCGATCGCGTTGGAAAACGCCGAGGTACGCAGTGTCGGCGGGGCCTGCTTTGCCGCCGGTGTGGTGTTGGGTGCCGCCGAGACCTTCTGGCGATCCGTAGGCGTGCGCGACTGCCCGTTCGAAGGGCGTGCGGCCTTCAGCTTTCATGATGCCGCCGACGTTGTCTGCACCGGTGCGTTCGAGCGTTTCTACGGCGATGCGGGTGTAATCAGTTGGCAGCACGGAGTGGGCGTCTACACGCACCACGATGGGGTGGGTTGATGCGCGAATGGCCGCGTTGAGCCCACCAGGCGTTGAGCCAAGTTCGTTGGGGATATGACGGATGCGCGGGTCGAGCCGCGCCATTTCGTCGATGACAGCGTTGGTTCCGTCGACGCTGGGGCCGAGCGCGAGCACGATCTCGAAGGAGCCTTCGTAGTCTTGCGCTGTGAGGCTGTCGACGGCTGCCTCGATGTGCTCAACTTCGTTGAGAACGGGCATCACGTACGACACACCCGTGAGGGCTTGAGCCTTCTTTGCCATGTGTTCCAATACGTCAGACCGGGTTGTCGGTCGAGCTTATCGCGTCGGGTGCCGACAGCGGTGGTTACACACGTGTGCGGCGCGCACAGGCGTTGGCCTGTGCGCGCCGCACACGTGGTTTGGTTCGCGTTACTGGAGCGAACCGAGCGTGACGTCGACGGTGTATCCCTTACCGTCGCGCACGTAAGTGATGCTGGTGGTTTCGCCAGCCGAGTGCGCGCGCACCTGGGCGGTGAGGTCAGTTTTGTTGGTAATGGGGAGGCCATCGAAGCCGGTGACAATGTCGCCTACCTTGAGTCCGGCATCCGCTGCTGCTCCACCTGATGAGACGTCGACGATGCTGGCACCGACGACTTTGGCTTTGCTCTGGGCGGGGTCGTCGGTTACGTCGGCGACGGATGCTCCGAGGAGACCGTGGGTGGCGCTTCCGTTTTCGAGGATCTCGTTGGCAACCCGGCTGGCCAGGTTCGCGGGGATCGCGAATCCGACACCAATGCTGCCTGCTGTGCCGCCTGAGGAGGCGATGGCGACGTTGATTCCGATGAGTTCACCGTCAGAGTTCAACAGCGCGCCACCGGAGTTTCCGGGGTTGATTGCAGCATCCGTTTGGATCACGGAGAGAGCAACCGACGCTTGGTTTGCCGAGCTTTGACCGCTGCTGCCACCATTTTCGCCAAACAGATCGAAGTTCCAGAGGTCTGGGGCTTGGGGGTCATTTGGCGCGTCGGTGCTGGCTTCGGGGTCTTTGGGCAGAGCCGAGGATGCAATGGTGATGCTGCGGTTGAGTGCGCTGACAATTCCGCTGGTGACGGTGCCGGAGAGTCCGAGCGGGGCGCCGATGGCGACAGTGGTGTCTCCTACATTGAGTTCGCTGGAATCAGCGATGTCGACGAAGGGCATGTCGGCGGCATCATCGATGTGGATGACGGCGATGTCGGAGATCGGGTCGAATCCGACGACGGTGGCTGAAAGGAGTCGGCCGTCGCTTGTGGTGACGGTGACTGTGGGGTCGGCTACTTTACCGTCGAGGGTGACGACGTGGGCGTTAGTGATGACGTTTCCGTCGGCGCTAATGATGACGCCCGATCCGCTGCCGCCGCTGGTTTGGCCGGACACGTTGATGGTGACAATGGCGGGCGCAGCTTTTGCGACGACTGAGGTGACGAGCGTTGCGTTGCCGGGGTCATTGACGGTGATGGATGTGGGGTTTGCTGCTCCGCTGACCGCTGAGGTGGCTTGGTTGCCGACTGCCCAGAGCGCGACGCCTGCTCCGGATGCGCCTCCGAGGAGTGCGACGATTGCGAAGCCTGCGACGAGCCCGAGCGTCATGCTGGACTTCCTCTTTTCGGGCTTCGCGTGACCGGTGTCTGCGTCGGCTGTTGCTGCGGGCCCAAAGCTTGCTCCTTGGGGGGCCGCGGGAATGGTCGCTACGGCTGCAGGATCGTAGGCCGGTGTGGCTTCGTTTGCGAGATTCGGTTCGTTTGCCGGGGCCGGCTCGTTCGCTACCGGGCTGGTTTCGCTTGCTGGCGGGGTCGTTTCGTTTACTGGCGTTGCTTCGCTGCCGGGTCTCGCGGTGTTGTCCGGTGTGGTGGGGGTGGTGTTTTCGCCGGGTGTTGTTGCGGGGGTCGGTTCTTGGGGGACCTCAGTCATGTTGTGCTCCTTTCGGCGGTGCAAGCTTCTATCGCCAACCTGAGCATTCTATTTAGACGGGCTGTGTGGCGGCTGCGTGGCGGCTGCGTGGCGGCCGCGAGTCAGCCCGGGTGTTGTCCGAAGAGGTGGCCGCGGGATCCGCCGATTACGCTGTACTGCTCGAATTAATTTCGGGGCCATTGTTTGCTGGGAGTGAGCGGTTGGCTTCTCTATGATTTGGCGGCGCGGCTGAGTATGCCGTGAAAGCGAGTCGGTGATGTTTTACGGTGCGTTGTTCAGGGGCGCTTTCTTTGTGGTGTGGCGCGGTTCTTTGGCAGGTGAGTAGCTGATACCGGCGGGGCTGGGAGCGCGGTCGCTGTCGACACGCGGGACGATTTTCCCCACATTCAGGTCAGCAAGGGCCTGTGTCCAAAATCTGGTTGCCCGAGGCCAAAAGTCGTTTGCGTTCATAGTCGTAGCCAAATGTAACTTCCATGGTCGATCGATCTGGTGCAACGGAGCGTACAAGTAATTCTCCGTCGCTATCGTAGGTGTGAGATTGCGAAACATCGCGACACATCTGGATGGTGATGATGCTGGCGGGTTCGCCCGCCGGCGAGTAGTCCCGAAGCACGTAGTCGCTGCCAGTCACTGTTCCTGTGCTGCGGTTTCCCGCATTCGCCGATCTTATGAGCACGTCAACGCTGCCGACTAGGAGCGGATCCATCGCAACTTCGCCTAGGCGATTGCCGTTTTCGTCGCCGCGCATCGTTGCAGACATGATTTCTAAGTATTTTTCATATGTACTTTCAGCGGCGGCGAGAGCGTCATCGTCTGTCGCAAAAGGCCCTGATGGAATTGTCGAGTCGTCAGCAGGGGAAACGCCGCCCGTGAGCACGCACCCACTCAGCAGAGCCGAAAGGAGCACGCCGCCTGCGAAAAGAATGAACTTTGGTAACTGCATCCAATTATTGTAAATATTCCTCAATAAATGGGGGGGGAGGTTTTCCACAAGTGCAGGTCTCGGCGTCGTTAGTTTGTTTCGCTCTGGGCGGTCGAGGTCATTTCACTCTATGTCTTAGCAGCCGATGCCGGTGGGGTTGGCGATGCAGTCTTTGTCGACGAGCACGGTGGTGGCGTGGCCTGCGGTTGCAGTGAGTGGTGGGGCGACAATCGTGAGGGTGCCGACGACGTTTTGCCAACTTGAGCCTGCGACACGGTATTCGGCGGCGTAGGTCACAGAAAGGGTGATTGTGTAGTTGCCGGGTGTGTCATAGGCGTGACTGGTGGGCGTGGGGTCAAATTCGGCGATCTTCTGCTTTGCCCAGGTGGTGCCTGCGGTGCCAAGGGTCGCGGTTGTGCCGTCGCCGTAGTTCCAGTTGTAGGCGATGGGGGTGAAGCGCACTTGGGCTGTGCCACCGAAGAGGGTTCCGTCAACGACATGGGCGGATGCGTTGGCGTAGAAGTTGGTTGCAAGGCCGACGATCATCCATTGGTTGGGTTGCATCCCCGCGGTTGGTGGTTGTGGTCGGAACGTGGCGATGTCGGAGATGGTGACGGGGCCGGTCGCAGCGTCGGCGGGTGGTGTCCACGGTACGCAGGGAAGCCGCTGAAGATCACACCAGCTCTCTCCAACCGTATCGACCACTTCGACCGGAGCTCCGGCCTCGAAACTGACACCGTCTGCCGAGTTGTTGCTCGAACCGGAGCCGCCCGATGCGGGCACTTCGGTGGTTGCGCCTAGCTCCACAGCGCCGTCCGCCACTCCTGCTTTTGCGCACAGCCCCTGCGAATAGTCCATCTCGCTGCATCTATCATTTGTGGCCGAGGCAGCAGCCTGCGTGACTGGCACCGTTCCGATTAGCATCCCGATCGCGAGCGCAGTCGTGAGTTTCGCTACCTTCAACATTTGCCTTTGCTCCACAGTTGCTGGTCCGAAACAAGCAGTGCGTCGCGAGGCTCGTTGTAATCGAACGTGACCTGCATGATCGATGAGTCATCACGTTCCGAAGTGACGATGGACTTACCTGAAGAGTCGAGCACATCGACTGCGGAGATATTGCGACAAACGTAGATTGTGATGAGCTCGCGGGGTCCGCTGGTTGGTGAGTATCTTTGCAACTCCGCGTTACCGACTATTGAAGTCCCAGTCTGCGTTTTGCCTTCCTCCGCAAACTTGCGAAGGCCCACTATGGAAGATTCGAGAAACTCGCCCACGACAACATCTCCGAGCCGTTCTGGGTCTGCACCTCCCTCGAGCAGTATCTCCGCGGAGACACGTACATACTCCGCATACGCCTCTTCGGCCGCAGCAAGCGCCTCTTCATCGGTCGCGTAGGGCGCAACGAAGGTTGCTATCGGCTCAGGTGGGGTCGATGCGTCGGAGGGCGCGCATCCACTCAGCAAAGCCAAGAGGAGCGCACCGCCCGCCGCGCGTACGAGGTTCGGTAGCCGCATACAACGACGTTAAGCATCCGTGACGAATGAGGCGCTGGACTTTCCACAGCTAAAAGCAGAAACCCGCCCCGCAACTAGTTAGGCTTGCTGAACAATGACTGTCACTGGATCTTGGGAACGCGCCGCCAATGGCGCCATGCTGCTTGGCGCCGACGGGCAACTGAGCCAAACAATTTTTGCCGAAATGTCGGCACTCGCCGTCAGCACCGGCGCCATTAATCTTGGCCAGGGTTTCCCTGACGAAGACGGCCCCATCGAGGTGTTGGATGCTGCGCGCAAAGCCATCAGCGACGGTGTCAACCAGTACCCGCCAGGCAACGGCCTGCCCGTGCTCCGCAACGCCATCTCCGAGCACCAAGAACGTTTCTACGGCATCGAGATCGATCCCGACACCGAAGTGCTCGCAACCGCTGGCGCGACCGAAGCTCTTGCCGCCACCATCCTCGCCCTCACCAACGAAGGTGACGAGGTCATCACCCTCGAACCCTTCTACGACGCGTATGGCGCCATGATTAACTACGCCCGCGCCACCCACATAACCGTGCCGCTACGGGCCCCCAACTTTCAGCCCAATCACGACGACATCCGGGCCGCCTTCAGCGGACGCACCCGCCTGATCATCCTCAACAGCCCACACAACCCCACCGGCAGTGTGCTCGACCGCGAAACCCTCGAGCTGGTCGTTGAACTCGCCCACAAATATGATGCGCTCATCGTGACTGACGAAGTGTATGAACACATCACCTTCGGCCACGAACACATCCCCATCGCGAGCCTGCCCGGCGCATTCGACCGCACCATCAGCATCTCCAGCGGCGGCAAAACGTTCAACACCACTGGCTGGAAAATCGGTTGGATCACTGCCCCCCAACCCATCCTGCAAGCCATCATGGCCGTCAAGCAGTACCTCACCTACGTCAACGGTGCCCCGCTACAGCACGGAATCGCTGTCGGCCTAGGACTACCAGACGACTACTTCACCGGCCTCGCTGACGGACTCGCCCGCAAACGCGACACCCTCGGAGCGGGTCTCCGCAACGCCGGATTCGACGTCACCACACCCCAAGCTGGCTACTTCATCATTGCGGATGCCGCACCACTCGGAGTCACCGACGCCGCCGAATTCTGCCGCACTCTCCCCGACCTCGCCGGAGTAGTCGGCATCCCCGTCACCGCCTTCGTGCACCCCGGGAACCACGGCGACTACAACACACTCATCCGCTTCGCATTCTGCAAACGAACCGACGTCCTCGACCGCGCAGCTGCACAACTCTCCGGCATGAAACTACGCCACTAGCGCGGTGCGGAAAGCGCCGCGAAATCGGCACGGGTAGAAAACGGCGCAATCAGAGCGAGCGGTCAGGCTAGCGGTCAGCGCTCGTCGCGCGGGCGCACTTCGTAGCGGCGCAACTCGAGCGCCGGGTTGACAGCCCGCACGTCATCAAGGCGAGCGTGCTCGATGAGGGCGACTGCAACATCCGTGCGCTCACCAATCGTCACCAGCTCAACCCCCATCGGGTCGACAACCATACTGTTTCCCACACCAATCGGCGGGGCATGGTCAGCTGCTGCAACAAAGACGGTGTTCTCGATCGCACGCGCCGTGAGCAGTGTGCGCCAGTGGTATTCCTTCAGCGGGCCACGCACCCACTCAGCGGGAACCACGATCAAGTTAGCTCCGGCATCCACCAATCGGCGAGACACCTCAGGGAACCGGATGTCGTAGCACGTCTGCAAACCGACCGTGAAGCCCTCCCACGCGAACGTCTCAGGCGCACCAATCGACCCCGGGATCACCCAGTCCGATTCGCGCTGCCCGAACGCGTCATAGAGGTGCTGCTTGCGATACGTCGCCACCACAGCACCGGTGGGCGCAATCGCCACCAGGGTGTTCGAGAAGCGGCCGATTTTGTCGCTTGACTCCAACATTCCCGCAGCGACATGAATGCGCAAACGCTGCGCCAATGACGCTAAAGCCTGAACGAAAGGCCCATCGAGCGGTTCGGCGGCAGCCAACCAGTCGTCGCCCATCGTGGGTGTGAAGTAGGCCGAATACTCGGGAAAAACCACAAAACTGGCCCCTCGCGACACCGCCCGCTCAGCGAGCTCCGTGATCGTGGCGATGTTCTCATCGCGGTCAGCACCCGGCGCAAACTGGGCAACAGCAACAGTCGAAGCGAAAGTCATAACCCCAGCCTACGACCCACCCGACACAACGAGCAGGGAACCTGTGAAAGCGGTTAATCGAACTAACTGCTCGCGCCGCCTTCAGCGATCTGCTTGCGATACGGCAGCAGCGCAGCCTTCATGCCCACGCCCAGCACGCCAACAAGGCGATCGTCGCGGTAGTAACCCACGGCGACCTGGCCGGTGAGGTCTCCCTCGAGGATTCGGATGTCGTCATCTGATACCAAACCCAACAGTCCATAGGCCTGCAGCTTGATCTCGAACTGGTTCGACCAGAACGACGGCATCGGAGCAAATGGCTTCGCAACCACATCAGCGAAAGAACCGTCATCGGCGAGGTGCGCGGCCAAGACGGCGCCGGCACGCTTTCCCGTGTCGGTCGGGATGTTCCAGTGCTCAATACGGCGAGGCACATCATCGAACATCGGGTTCGGGAAGCGCGCGATGTCACCAACGACGTACACGTCGTCGTGAGCAACACCATCAGACGTCACGGCCCGCATCGCATTGTCGGCGAGCACGCCATCACTCAGGTCAAGTGCGGTGCCGTCGAGCCATTCGATGTTGCAGTCCGAGCCAACCGACTCGATGACAACATCCGCCTCAATCACGCGGCCATCGCTCAGTTCAACGGACTCGACCGAAGTCTCGCCATTGATCGCCGCGACGGTCACGCCCGAGAATATTTCCACGCCCTCTTCGGTGAGACGGCGACGCATCTCCTGAGCAACCAAAGAGCCCAGCGGGCGAATCATTGGCTCTACACTCGGCGTCACAATCGTGACCGAACAACCCAGCTTGCTGGCTGTCGCACTCAGCTCGCAGCCCAAGAAGCCCGAACCGACAACAATCACGCGCGCACCCTCGGTGAGCTCAGCGCGCAACGCCATCGCATCATCCAGAGAACGAACAACGTGGCGCCCAGCGACCGGCGCAAAATCCAAACGGCGAGCGCGCAAACCGGTAGCGATAACTAGGGCACGCCACTCTTGCACCTTGCCGTCGTCAGTGGTCAACGTTCGAGCATCAAGATCGACCGCGGATGCCCGCACCCCGAGCATCCACTCAACATCACCCATCTCAGCCCGCGAAGGAAACGCGACAGCCTCGTGAGTGACGTCAGTGGCCAACACCTCTTTAGACAAAGGGGGACGGTTATAAGGCGCGTGAAGTTCGTCGCCGACGACGCGAATAGCACCGGTGTAGCCCGAACGACGAAGAGACTCCGCCGCGCGAAGCCCACCCATTGCCGCACCGACAATAACAACCGGTGCGGCCGGGTTCGCCTCAGACACTATTCGACGATTCGAATGGCCTGCATCGGGCACACATCAACGGCGGCTTCGATGTTGTCGCGCTCCGAATCGGGCGCCTCAGCCACGTACTCGAGTTTGTCGTCGTCGTTGAGCTTGAAGTTATCGGGTGCCTCGAACACACACTGGCCATAGTGCTGGCACTGGTTCATGTCGACTTCGATTTTGATCATCGTTTTTCCTCAACTCTCGACGGGTAGAGATCCTTAGACGGAGTTCGAATGCCTCGGAACTCCCAATCGCCACCCATTGCCGTCGACATTACCTCTTCACTCTGGGTGGGCTGTGCACCCACGTCGGTGCGGATAGGAGTCGGGCCGGTAACAATGCGGTTGGTGAGCTTGCCTAGCCCCTCAACCTCGACCTCAACAACGTCACCGGGCTGAACCGGACGCGAGAATGCAGGGGTTCCCGAGAACAGTATGTCGCCGGGGCTCAGCGTGATGGTGCGCGCAATATCGGCAACGAGATAGTTCATATCCCATTCCATGTTGTCGGTGTTGTCGTCTTGCTTGACCTCACCGTTCACGATGGTGCGCAGTTGCTTGCCACGGAAATCCCAGTCAGTGACCAGGCCGGGGCCGACAGGGGCGAGCGTGTCGCTGCCCTTGACGCGCAGCATTGAACCGGCATCCGTGTCGCGGAAATCGTGCAGTCCGTAATCGTTGCCGATCGAGTAGCCAGCGATGTAGTCGCTTGCCTCATCAGGAGAAACGTTGCGGCAGGTGCGACCAATGACGATCACGATTTCGCCCTCAAAGTTCAACCACTTGCAGCCCTCAGGACGAACAACATCGCCCTTGTGGGTGTTGAGTGCGGTGACCGGCTTCTGAAAGTAGGTCGGTGCCGACGGCAGCTTGGTCATGAACTCTTCGGTGCGACTTGCATAGTTCAAGTGCACGGCGATGATTTTGCTTGGCTCCGTCGGCGGCAAGTGGATGGCGTCGTCGACGCCCACCTCGCGGCCGTCACCTGCAACGAGCGTGTCGCCGTGACGCACTACCTGCGTTGGGTAGCCGTCAAGAAGTACTCTGCGAAACTCAGTCACGAGAAAGGACCACATCCTTGGCTGCCGGGAAGCCACCTTCTGGCTTCGGGAACCACACGTGCACCTGAGCGGTGCCGATTGAATTTTCGTACTCGCTGTACATCACGCCGGGGACGGTGCACTTGCCTTCACCGATTGCGCCCGCAGTGATCAGCCAGTGGCCGAACATCGCCTCGGGGCGAACCTTGTGGAACGCAGGCATGGTTTCCAGCACCTTCGCGTGGTTGCCCTCCTTGAACCAGTCAAGACGCTCATAATCTGCCTCGCGGGCAGCATCCGAGAAGATGTGTGCCGGGTCGGCCATCTCATGTTTGCGCAGTTCGCGCAGCTTATAGAAGGTATGCGAGAGAGCACCAGAAGCGAGCAGGATAACGCGGCGGTCACTCTTAGCGATGGCCTCACCGATTGCACGTCCCGCGCGCAAGAAATCTTCATCGGTGGCGGTCTGACAGATTGAGACGCTCACCCACTTCTTGTCGGGCAACCCCTTGCCGAGGTAATCCCACAAGTTGATCGTGGCGTACATCACGGGAAGGTTTTCGTCGTCAATCGGGGTGATCCAGGTGCCGTTCTTTTCGGCCTGCTCCCCCATGAGCTTCGCCAGCTCAGGGTCGCCCTTGTAGTCGAAAGGCAGATTGTTCACGCTACGAGGAAGTTCCTCCGAGGTGAACGTGCCGTGGCGGCGCTCGTGCGAGGTAACAACGAACTCGACCGTGGTGGCCCAGTGGCTGTCGAGCACGACAACAGTGTCGTAGTCGTCATTCTCGAAGTAATCCTTGCGGAGCCGTTCGAGGCCTTCAACGAGCGTTGAATCTTTGCCCTCGTTGAGTTCCATGCGGATCTCCTTGGGCAACATGATCGTGGGTACGTGAGCAATCAGCCCAACCCCAACAATTTCTCCCATAACTATTCCTTCCATCCGTTTGGTGAAAACACCGTGTTCTTAACATCTGCATAAAAATCGAACGACCAGGTGCCGCCCTCGCGACCAACACCCGACTTCTTGGAACCACCGAAGGGTGCACGCAGATCGCGCACGAAGAAGCAGTTGACCCAAATCGTGCCGGCCACCAACTGTTTGGCGATTGCATCGGCGTGGTCTCGGTTGCCCGACACCACAATCGCGGCCAGGCCGAACTCGGTGCCGTTGGCCATCCCCACGACTTCCTCATCGGTGCGGAACGTCTGCATGGTCAGCACTGGCCCGAAGACTTCCTGCGTGACAATTTCGCTGTCCACCTCAGGGTTCTTCACCAGGGTTGGAGCAAAGTAGAGGCCGCCGAGTTCGGCATTGGGCGCACCACCAAAGACAATGTTTGCCCCGCCGTCCTTGGCGCGGTCGACGAAACCCTTGATTCGCTCAAAGTGCACGCGGTGCACCTGCGGGCCAATGTCCGTCTCGATGTCGCGAGGGTCACCCTGACGCAGGGTCGCAACCTTCGCCTTGAACGCTTCGGCAAAGGCATCCGCAATGTCTTCGTGAACGAGGATGCGCGTGCCCGAGAGGCACACCTGACCGGCGTTGTCGTACTGCTCCACCGCAAGGGTTGCTGCCAGTTCGAGGTCGGCATCTCCCAAGACGATGCATGGGCTCTTGCCGCCGAGCTCAAAGCTGCACGGGGTGAGGTTGTCGGCTGCGGCCCGGGCAATCGACTTAGCGGTCGGCACTGAGCCGGTGAAGGAGATCCGGCTGAGGTCGGGATGAGCAACGAGAGCTGCACCCGCTTCTTTTCCGTAACCCTGCACAACGTTGAAGACACCGGCCGGCAACCCTGCTTCGGCGGTGATGTCAGCGAAGAGGGATGCCGTGAGCGGCGTCCATTCGGCAGGCTTCAGTACGACGGTGTCCCCGGCGGCGAGCGCGGGGGCAATCTTCCACGTGGCGAGCATAAGGGGCGCATTCCACGGGGTGATGAGAGCGGCGACTCCGGAGGGATCCCACGAGACGTGGTTGTTGTGGCCGCGCGTTTCGAAGTCGGGATGCCCGAGGTCGTTGACGAGGTAGTCAGCGAAGAACCTAAAGTTGTGAGCCACTCGCGGCATCACTCCGCGCAGGTGGCTGCGCAGTAGCGCGCCGTTGTCCATGGTCTCGACGTTGGCGAGGTCGCTGACGCGTTCTTCGACGAGGTCGGCGATCTTGTGCATGATTGCTGCACGGTCGTGGGGGCTGGTGGCGGCCCATCCGGGAAATGCTGCGCGAGCTGCGGCGACTGCGAGGTCAACTTCTCGTTGGCCACCGCGGGAGATCTCTCCGAGCGGGCTGGCGTCGATGGGAGAGGTGTTCGTGAAGGTCTCGTCGGAGGCTACGCGTTCTCCGTTGATGAAGTGCCGCGTATCGACGGTCACTCCGGCTACGTTGATCGTGGTCATTGTGGTCCCGTCTCGAATCGCTCACCGTTAAGTCATTCGGATACTAATGACTTACCTTAGCGAGTGATTCCGAGCCAGACAAGCGTTAGCGGGATCCGGCCACCGAAAAATCTGCCATTGAGCTAGTTCTTGGGCTCAACCGCCGCCGTAATCACGCGCAGCATCTCAGCAAGCTCTTCGCGCTTGCTAGGGTCAACAGGACTGGTGACAGCCTGCTCTTGCAGGTTGAACGCAGGGAAGAGTCCATCCATAAGTTCGCGGCCAGCATCCGTAAGTTTCACTACGACAAGGCGCCCGTCGTTGGCGCTGCGTTCGCGCGTAAGCCATTCGCGACGCTCAAGCGTTGAGAGAACGCCGGTGAGGGTGGCTTTGGAGAAGCCGCCCTCAAGCGCAATCTGGCGAGTCTCGATTGGCTCCCAAATCCAGGTGACCCACAGCACAACAAATGCCGTCCACGACAAATTGTGCTCAGAAAGCACCGTGCGTTCGAAGTGATTGCGCACAGCGTTTGCCGCGCGAAAGAGGTTCGATGCAACCGCCATCGCTGAGTAGTCCAGCGGCAGGCCGCCGACTCTCGCCTGCACTCGGCGCTCTGTTTCGGTGAGTGTGTGTGGTCCGGCCACGGAGGTCCCCTCGCTTGCGTTTGGCTGCGGTCACTCTATCCAACCTGCGGCGGCGAGAAAGTTTTTGTTTTGCAGCTCTCCCCGAAACGTGACCAAGTAGCCTATTGTTTGTATCCAAACAACCCATCGGAGGATTGAGTTGACTTCAACGGCGAACGTCACCCTGGCAGACTTAGATCTTTTCGAAAACGGCACACCGTGGCACGTATTCGACAAGCTTCGAGCAGATGCACCCGTGCATTGGTCAGAAGAACCAGCACCCAACCATGGCTTTTGGTCACTCACGCGCTACCACGACATTGTGTCGGTACTGCGTGACACCGAAACATTCTCAAGCGAGCGCGGAACCGTCAATCTCGAAGAACTCGACGCGGATCAAATCGAAGCTCGCAAGTCGATGCTCGAGACTGATGGCGTGCGCCACCGTGCGCTTCGCCGCCTCATGCAGGGCGAATTCACGCCCCGTGCGGTCGCCGGATATGAGACCTTCCTCCGTGGTCTCACCGCAAGCACTCTTGACGCGGCATTCGCCAACAAGGAGTTCGAGTTTGTCGATCAAGTCGCGGCCGACTTCCCCATCCGCGTGCTCGCCAAGATGCTCGACGTGCCAGACACTGACATCTACAAGCTCATTGACTGGGGCAACCGGATGATCGGCAACGACGATCCGGAACACGCTGACGTTCTCGCCAGCTCCGCCGAGAGTGAAGAGTTTAGGCTTCTGCCATTCCGTTCCCCCGCTGCCCGCGAGGTCTTCGAATACGGAAACGACCTGGCCAACCAACGCCGCGGAAAAGATGGCACCGACCTCGTCTCACGCCTAGTCAATCAGGAGCCCATGGATGGCAAGGCGCTCAGCGAACGCGACTTCAACAGCTACTTCTTGCTGCTGGTAGTGGCCGGCAACGAAACCACCCGCCACACGATCACGCACTCCATGAATTACCTCATGGACAACCCCGACCAGCTTGAGCTTTTGCAAGAAAAGCCCGAGCTCATCCCGTGGGCTGTCGAAGAATTCTTGCGCATGGCGAGCCCGGTGTACCACTTCCGCCGCACTGCGACGAAAGACACCGAGATCAACGGTCAAGCCATCAAGGAGGGCCAGAAGGTCGTTACGTGGTTTGCTGCCGGCAATCGCGACCCCGAGGTCTTCGAGAATCCCTACAAGATGGATGTCACGCGCAACCCGAACGAGCACATGGCGTTCGGTCGTGGTGGCCCGCACATGTGTCTCGGAAACTCTCTTGCACGCCTTGAGATCCGTATCATGTTCGAGAACCTGTTGCCTCGGATCACCAGTATGACGAAGCTGAGTGAACCAGATCGTCTGCGCAGCAATTTTGTCAACGGAATCAAACGACTCCCGGTAAGCGTCGAACTAGCAAAGTAGGCACATGAGCGAGGTACGCCCACAAGGCAGACCACACGCAGTATGGGGCGACGAGACTGAAGTAGTGCAGCTCGCCCTCGACTGGACCGCCAAACGGATGGTTCGCGAAACCGACCCGCTGTCAACAGCTCGACCAGCGGCCGAGCTTGCGGCAGCGGTTGGTGAAGCGATCCGCCCGGAAGGCATCGGGGGCGCTGAGGCACTGCGCATATTCGATGAGGTTCTTGAGCCTGCAACTCGAGCTCAAGATGATCCGCTGAACCTGGCGTACATTGCGGCAGCGCCCACACGGGCTGCCGTCGCATTCGACCTTGTTACCAGTGCTGCCAACATTTTTGGTGGACTCTGGGAGTCTGGCGCTGGCGCAATCTTTGCCGAGAACCAGGCCCTCGAGTGGATTGTCGAGCTGCTCGATTGGCCAGAGACCGCTGGCGGTGCCTTCGTCTCAGGTGGCACCTCTGGCAATCTCTCTGCACTCATGACCGCTCGCGAAACTGCCAAGACTCGTCGTGGTGGTCGCCCGGCTGGCGGCTGGCAACTAGCGTGCACCACCAACGCCCACTCGTCGATTAACTCAGCCGCGAAAGCGCTCGACGTCGATGTCGTTGACGTACCCATCGACGACCGAGGTCACATGACCGGGGCAGCGCTGCGGACCGTTCTTGAACAGTCACCCAACGTGTTTGCTGTTGTCGCATCCGCTGGCACCACCAATGAGGGCCTCGTTGATGATCTGGCCGACATTGCCGACGTGTGCGAAGAGTTTGGTGTGTGGATGCACGTCGACGGCGCTTACGGCGGTGCAGGGCTCGCAGCCCCGAGCATCCGCCACATCTTCGATGGCATCGAACGGGCAGACAGCTTTATCGTCGACCCGCACAAGTGGCTCTTTGCGCCCTACGACTGCTGCGCGCTGGTGTATCGCGAACCGGACCTCGCCCGGGCTGTGCACTCCCAGCACGCCAGCTATCTCGATGCCATCGACCGCAGCGAGTCGAACCCCAGCGAAGTCGCCCTGCACCTGTCGCGGCGCGTGCGCGGGTTGCCGCTCTGGTTCAGCCTTGCCACCCACGGCACCGACAAGTATCGGGATGCGATCGAAGCATCAGTGACGACGGCCCGCGAGGTCGCTAAGGCGATTCGTGCGAGCGACTACCTGGAACTCGTGCGGGAGCCTGAACTCTCGGTGCTGCTTTTCGTGCGCACCGGGTGGACGGCAGAACAGTACTCAGCGTGGTCCAAGCAGGCTGCGCACGATGGCATCATCCTGTGCGTGCCCACCTCGTGGCGCGGTCAGAGCGTGCTTCGACTCGCGTTCGTGAACCCCGACACCGAGGCAGACAAAGTGATGGCAGCGCTCGAAACGCTGCGCTAGAACAGTCTGCGGTAGCTTTACCTCACGGCGCAGTGTGGCCGACCAGTGCACGAAAGGCGTGACGAGATGAACACGACCGTTTCTTTGACCGAGTTGGCGGCAACCGAGTTAGCGAGCGCTGTCGCGTCTAACAACGGCCGCAGCGCTCTCACCATCTGCGGTGGCCGCGACGCCCAATTGCGTCAAACTTTGATGGCGCTGCGCGCCGGTGAAGGCCTGTCAGAGCACTCCAGCCCCGGTGAAGCCACCCTGCAGGTGCTTGTGGGCCACATCACGCTGCGATCCGCCGACAACTCCTGGGAGGGTAAACTAGGCGACCTGCTGCCGATCCCGACCGAAGTTCATGCCGTGGATGCTCTCGAAGACTCGGTGATCTTGCTCACGGTCGTGAAGGCTCAACAGCTGTAGCCGAGCTTGGCAGGGTGCTACCCAAACTTCGCGCGGTGTTAGCCGAGCTTCGCGACTTTTTCCAGGAAGGCATCTACTAGGCCGGCTGTGCGCTGGCCTGCGATGCCCTCCTCAGCGCGCGTTTGGGCGAGCATGATCTTGGGGTTCTGACCGTCAGCGATGACTTCGTTGATGCCACCCTGGTCGAGCCAGCCCTTCAGGATGGCGGTGTTGAGTTCGGGATGGAACTGCACAGCAAGGCTGCGACCATAGGTGAAAGCTTGCGGCGCAATAGGGTTGCGGGCGATCTCGACGGCGCCTTCGGGCATCGTCCACTGGTCGTAGTGAAACTGGAACCAGGGGCCATTGGAGACCAGAGAAGTGTCGTCGCTGTGGATCGCTGTCCACCCGATCTCGGCCTTCACACCGCGGGTAACAGTGCCGCCAAGCGCGCGAGCAATCAGTTGGCCACCAAAACAGATCCCGAGCACCGGGATGTCCGCCTCGATTGTTTTACGAACCCACTCAAGTTCGGGGGCCAACCAACGGCCGATGCAGGCGTCATCCCAGGCACCCCACGGCGCGCCCATGGGGATGACGAGGTCGTACTGGGAGACATCCGGAAACTCGAACTCCACATTGGGGTTCTCAAAGTTCTCTTCGGTGACGACCATGAGTTCGTCGATTTCGAAGCCCCGTTCCCGCAGGCGATCGCCCACTGGCCCGCTCGCAGTAACGTGATCGTGCTGCACCAAAAGCGCTCTCATCTGTATACCTTTCGGGTAAATTCTTGCGAGGAGTGGACAGCTACACCGCTGTGTGGCTTAGTATCGCACTAATCGTTCAGTGCCGAACGATTTATTTTCGGAGGAAGAATGACTCTCGACATACCAGCTCTACAAGCAGACTTGCAGGCTAAAGGGATCGATGTTCTGCGCCTGATTTTCCCCGATGTGTTGGGAATCACGCGCTCCAAGGATCTTCTTGTCAGCCAGCTTCACCACACCAAGTCTCCAATGTTCTGTCAAGGTGTGTGGGTCACGACCACCGGCGGCGATGTGCTCGACGGCAACGACATCATGACATCGGGTCTGCCCGACCTCCTCACGCAAATCAACCCCGACACTCTCACGATGATGCCGTGGGAACCCGGCGTCGCGATGGTCGTCGGCGATGCGTTCAACCCCGACCACAGCGTCAGCGAGGTCGCGCCTCGTTCAGTGCTGCAAAGCGTGATCGCCCAGTACACAGCGCTCGGTCTCACCCCGACCCTCGGCCCAGAACTCGAGTTTTATATCGCCAACTACGACGAAGAAAATGGCTGGAGCCGCAGCCTCAGCCGCACCGGCCGCGTCTACACGACCGGCGAAAGCGTCGACCCCGGCGGCCAGTTTCTGAACCTCATGCGCATGCTCGACGGCATGGATATTGGCGTCTTTGCTGGCAACCACGAATTCAGCCCATCGCAATACGAAATTAATCTCTGGCACAGCGAAGCACTGGATGCCGCTGACCGAACCTTCTTGTTCAAGACCGCCGTGCGCGACATTGTTGCCCACACCGGAAAGCACGCCCTCTTCGTCGGCAAGCCGTGGGATGACGAAGGCGGCAGCGGATTCCACCTGCATTTCTCCGTCGTTGATCAGCAAGGCAACAACATCATGTCGGATGGCGGGCAAGGTCTCTCTGAGATCGCCAACCACATGATTGCGGGCATCCTCGAGAACGCGGGAGCAATCGCCGCACTCTCGAACCCCACCGTGAACGCCTACAAGCGCCTCGGCCCAGACACCCTCGCCCCTTACCGAGCGAACTGGGGCCACGACAACCGCAGCGCGATGCTGCGGGTACCACCCGAGCGCGGCGCCGGCACGCGACTGGAAATACGACTCGGCGACGCTGCAGCGAACCCCTACCTGCTGATCGCATCCGTACTGGCCGCCGGGCTTGATGGCATCACACGAAGCCTCACAGCCCCAGCACCGGTCGCAGGCTGGGCTTACGAAGACAACTCCGCCCCCATCCTCCCGATGAGCCTGAGCGCCGCCCTAGACATGCTGGATTCCGACACAGTCATGCGCGACGCGATGGGCAACACCATCATCGACGTCTTCAGCGTGCTCAAGCGTGACGAAGTGAGGCGCTACGAAGATTCAGTCGCAGACAACAACACCCGCGATGTGAGCCAGTGGGAGATCGACGAGTACTTCGCCGACTACTAAATCGCGCACGCTCGCGTGACACCCGCGGGCGATTTTCGCAGAAGGCCCGTCGAACAATTCGGCGGGACTTCTGCGCTATCTCTTGGCAGAGTGTCAGTCGTCGGGGGCACACTAAGTTCATGACAAACATCGCGTTATTTCATTCTTTACTTGGCGCGCGACCCGGATTTCACGATGCAGCGGAACGGCTGCGCGCTGAGGGCCACGACGTCACGGCCGTCGACCAGTACGACGGCCTCACGTTCGACTCGTATGACGAAGCGAGCGAGTTCGCGGAAGCGATTGGCTACCCGGCGCTCATGGGCCTCGCCGCGCAGTCAGTAGCGCACCTGCCCGATGGGTTCATCGCGGCCGGATTCTCCAACGGAGGCGGCATGGGCATCCGTCGAGGTGTTCGACTACCCCGGCGCAGGCCACCTCTTCACCGACAGCTCGCTACCTGCAGAGTTCGACGCAGAGTCCACGGAGCTGCTGTGGTCGCGCGTGCTGCCGTTCTGCGCCTCTCCCCCGGCCTAGTTCAGCCCGTCCGCAGGAATGCTTTACCGCCGACTCATGAGAAAAGCCCCGCCGAACGAATCGGAGAGGCTTTTCTGTGCGCTGACGTCGGTTAGATAGCGTTCGAGCGGTCTTCCACTAGGTCGCCACCGTTGAAGGTGACACCGATTTCGCGGTAGTAGCCGCCGAGAATTTTTTCGACCGGCAGGATCGAGTGCAGTTCGTCCCACTGGGAGTCGCCCAAGTGCAGTTCTGCATCGCCTTTCCACGTCTGGCCAATCTCGACGTCGGTGCCGCCCATGGTGATGAGCTGGTCGAGCGACATGCCAGCATCCTTGCTGATGGATGGCATGAAACGGCTGTGCAGCATCTTGTGCCCGTTAACAAAACCGTTGCTCTCGGCGGGCTCGCGCAACGTGACAACCGCGGAGGCGAGACGGTGATCGTAGGCCGCGATTGAGGCACCAAATTGGCCGCCGTTCTCGAGCTTGGGCGTTGCCTTGCCTTGGTTGAACACCCGTGTGACAGCAATGTTGCCGAGCTTCTTGGGGTAACCCTGGAACCAACCACGGCCAATCGCGAAGTCTTTGTTCACCCAGATGGCGACACAACGGCTATACACGGTCCCTTGGTACGAGCAGCGCACCACCATGAACGCTTCGAGGTACTGGGCCCGCACAGGGTCGAGCAGTTCTAGGCCACCAGTGCTGCACGACTGCCAGTCAGCCCAGACGATGGCAACAGCACCGGGCTGTTCAGGAGCAAGATCAATATCGGGCGGAAGAATCGCGCGTACGTTGGCTGGATCGGTCAGATACTCGACAGTGAGTAGCGTTCCCGAGTAGTACCAGGGCATCTCAGGCACGAGCGAACTCGACCCTTGCGGAGTGAGTGGAGGAAGAAATCCTTTGAGTTCGGTCATGCGCCAGAGTGTAGCCCAGAACGGTTCGTATCCAAATGAATTTCCTCAATCACTTGACTAAGACACCCTGTCTTCGCCATTGTTTAACTCAACTCGTTCGGATACGGACGAATTGATATAGAACTCAATGAGGAGTTTCACTATGGCGCTTGACCCAAAAACCCAGGAAAGCTCCGATCGGACCCTACGCAAAGGGCGACTCGGCGTAATCGGAATCGTCTTCTTTGTCGTGGCAGCAGCCGCGCCCCTGGTCGGCATGACCGGTGCAGTTCCCGTCGCAATCGTGCTCGGCAACGGAGCCGCCGCCCCCGGTGCCTACCTCTTTGCGGGCATCATCCTTCTCTTGTTCAGTGTCGGCTATGCCGCGATGAGCCAACGTGTTACCAACACAGGAGCGTTCTTCGCCTACATTGGCCGCGGGCTTGGCCGCAACGCCGGAATCGCAGCATCATTCGTTTCCGTTCTGGCGTACCTCACGATTCAGCTCGCCATCTACGGATTCTTCGGCGGCGTCATGGCCGGACAAGTTGGCCTCCTCCCCTGGTGGGGCTGGACTCTCCTAGCCTGGCTAGCCGTCACCGCACTGTCTCTGCTGCGCGTCGACATCGGAGCTAAGTTGCTCGGTGTTTTGATGCTCGCGGAACTCACCGTGCTCGTCATCGCCGCTGTCGCAATCCTCATAGATGGTGGCCCAGAGGGCCTCAACTGGGCAGCATCGTTCTCGCCTGACCTGATTCTGGCCGGTGGCCTTGCCGGCTCCGCCGGGATCGCCTTCGCCTTCGCTTTCGCCTCATTTATCGGATTCGAAGCAACAGCAATTTACGGTGAAGAGAGCAAAGACCCGAAGCGTGCAGTCCCCCGCGCGACTTACCTCGCCGTCGGCGTCATCACGGTGCTCTTCGCATTCACCGCATTCGCCCTCGTCACCGGAATGGGCGCATCGAACGTTATCGATCAGACACTCGAACGTTCGGCAGGCCTCGAAGACCCCGCTGCCGTGCTGTTCTCACTCGCGAGCGAATATGTCGGCCCGTGGCTCGCTACGGTTATGGGCATCCTCGTGCTGTCGAGCCTGTTCGCCGGACTGCTCGCATTCCAGAACGCCGCAAGCCGCTACCTGTTCGCGCTCGGCCGAGGTGGCGTGATCGCCAGTTCAGCAGGAACCGTGAATGGTCGCGGCGCCCCCGGCCGTGCATCCATCATCGTGTCGGTCATTACCGGCATCGTGATGATCTTGTTCGCAGTCTTCCAGCTCGACCCCATCAGCAACATGTTCTTCTGGTTCAGCGGCCTCGCGGTCGTAGCCATCGTGCTGATTGAAGCGCTCGTGTGTATTGCGATCATCCGCTTCTTCCTGCAGAACAAGGGCACCGAGAATGTGTTCGTCACGATGATTGCGCCGATCTTGGCCTTCATCGGCCTGGTGCTCGCCGAGTACCTGCTGATGTCACGCTTCGGGCTGCTCGCTGGCGAGCTCACACTCAACGCTGGTGTCGACCCCACGGTGACCGCATTCGGACTGAACGCCTTCGGCTGGTTCCTTGTGCTCTCACCGTTCATCGTTCTCGTGATCGGCTACATCGTGTCGCTGGTTCGCAAGAACGTCAACGAAAACCTGCTTCGGGATGAAATTTCCTAAACCCCACTCGACGGGCCCTGACACTGCGGTGTCGGGGCCCTTCGGCGTTAACGGGTGGTGGCGTTCGGCCGCGGGAAATGCCAGGCCTTCCCGGCGTATGGCAGCTAGGGAGTTGCGCCAGTCGCGACGGGACGCTCCGGCTGATTCGCCCACGCCGACCACGAGCCGGGGAACAGCGCCGGGCGGAAGCCTGCAACAGTCAGGGCGAGTGCATCGTGTGCTGCAGTGATGCCCGAACCGCAATACACCCCGACCGCGCGATCAACGCTGACACCGAGTGCCTCGTAGCGTTCACGCAACGTCGCCGCATCGAGAAAGTGACCCGTGTCATCCAAGTTGCCCGAGGTCGGGGCACTAATAGCGCCGGGGATGTGCCCGGCACGCGGATCGATCGGTTCCGTCTCGCCGCGGTAGCGTTCGCCCGCGCGCGCATCCAGAAGCACACCGGTCTCCCCGAGCGAAGCAGCGTCGTCGGCCGTGAGCACCGGTTCGTGGCCGGCACTCAGCGTGATCGTTCCCGGGGTGACGCTCGTCATATCGTCTGAGCCTGCGGCCAGCGGATGCCCAGCCGCCGTCCAGGCGGGCAGTGCACCGTCGAGCACCCGAACGTCCGCGGCGCCCATGTAGCGCAGCAGCCACCAAGCGCGGCCTGCGGCGAGGCTACTCCAGTTGTCGTAGACGACGACCGTTTCGCCGTCGTTGAGGCCCCAGCTGCGCGCGGCTTTCTGGAAATCGTCGGTTGCGGGCAGCGGATGACGGCCCTCGTGCGGCTCGGCGTGACGGGCCAGCTCGGTGTCGAGATCGACATACACGGCACCCGGAATGTGGCCGCCTTCATAGAAAGGAAGCCCTGCGGGCCCGCCCAAACTCCACCGCACGTCGAGAACCCGAACGGGTGCTCCCCCGCTAGCGGCTTCGTTGAGCAGCGCAGCAAGTTCGTTCGCGGCGACGAGGGGGTGAGGCATCCGAGGCTCCGATCATTGGGGTAGCTCAATGATCGCACTCGCCGCAGACGCTTTATGCCCGTTAAATTGTGTTCCCACCGACCAAGTGACAACGGCCGATGGGAACACAACACCTAGTTAGCTACGGGGTTCGTCGCGCCCGTCGCTAGCGAGGAGTTCCTCCTCGAGAGCGCCGCCATAGCCGTCCTTTTGTGGATCTCCGTGCAGACCACCGGAGATCGCGTACTCTTCCTCAGGCGAAAGCACGAGTCGCTTGCGTCCGTAGAGGGCGAAGATGACCAGCATGACGATGTAGACAACGGCGATCGCGGCAATGGCCGGACGAGCCGGTTCATTGATGAAGAACCCGAAGAAGATCGCGAGCGAGAGAACACCGCCGATGATCGCACCGGGCACACCCCAGGGGCTGCGGTACGGACGGCTGGCGTTCGGGAACTTCTTGCGCAGGATCAAGAACGAGACCATCTGCAGCACGTAGGCGATTACCGCGCCCCAGACGGCGATGTTCAGCACGATCGCGCCCGCAACACCGTCTGCACCACCGAGCGAATCGACAAGCACGAGTGCCACGAATCCGATGATGGCACCGACGAGCAGTGCGACGGCGGGAGTCTGGCGCTTACCGGTGAGCGAGAGGAACTTCGGGTAGTAGCCAGCCCGTGAGAGCGAGTACATGTTGCGCCCGTAAGCGAACATGATCCCCTGCAGCGACGCGAGCAGCCCGACCAGTGCGAACAATGCGAGCGCCGCCGCGGCCTGGTCGCCGACCATCGCACGGAAGCCGTCGAGGAGAGGTTCGCCCGACTCAGCGGTCTTCGATGCACCGACAATGCCCGTGTTGAGAAATAGCACCAGCAGACCCGTGATGATCAGAGTGGTGCGGGCAATCAATCCAGCCTTCGGGATGTCGCGAACGGGGTTGTGCGCCTCTTCAGCGGCGAGCGGGAGTTCCTCAATACCGAGGAAGAACCACATCGCGTAGGGAAGGGCGAACAGGATCGGAATCACGCCGTGAGGCAAGAACGCCGACTGGCCGGGGTCAGGAGCGATGTCGAAGAGGTTATCCCAGCTGAACAGCCCCGAGAATGCCGCCATTGCCGAGAAGACGAGAAGGATAGCAATCGACAGGATTGCGACAGTGATAGCAAATTTGAAAGAGATGGCGGCGCCGGCGGAGTTGAGTCCGATGAATACGACGTACAGGATCAACCACCAGACAGGCGCGGGAAGCGAGAAGCCAAGAAGCTCACTGGTAATGCCATCCGCATAGGACGCAGAGAAGTAGACAATGACCGCGGTGGTGGCGACGTATTCGATCGTCTCGGCCAGGCCGGTGACGAAACCGCCCCACGGTCCCATTGCTGCTCGGGCGAAGGAATACGCGCCTCCCGTGTGTGGCATGGCCGAGGCCATCTCACCAATGCTGAAGATCATGCCGTAGTACATGAAGACCAGCAGGGCAAAGGCGATCAGCATTCCTCCGAAGCCGGCGAAGCCGATGCCGAAGTTCCAGCCGGAGAAGTCCCCGGAGATAACCGCTGCTACGGCGAGACCCCAGAGGCCCCAGATCCCGGCGGTGCGTTTGAGGGTGCGCTTCTCGAAGTACCCGGCCTCGGCCGTGGTGTACTTCACCCCGGAGACGTTCAGCGTGTCTTTGGACATCCTGTTTCCTTTGCGCTCTGGTTGCGCGCGCCGACGGGTCGGCCACACAACGCTGTGAGAATACCTGCGACGACTATACGGGTATCAATGGTTGCTGACTACCCATAATCAGCATAAATTTTCCCTGTGGCCGCGATAATTGTGGGGACAGCATCCACTCATCTGTGATCTAATGGTCGGAAAGCGCACCATTTGACCGTCTCAATGAGGAGAAATTCATGACCCACGGCTCCGGAAACCTCACGCTCGAAGAACTCTCAGCAGACGTCGCCACTGGCGCCATCGACACGGTTCTCGTGGCGTTCACCGATATGCAGGGGCGTCTGGTGGGCAAGCGCCTCTCGGCGAGACTCTTCCTCGAAGATGCCGCTTCTCACGGCGCGGAGTGCTGCAACTATCTGCTCGCCGTCGATGTGGACATGAACACGGTTGACGGTTACGCCATGTCGAGCTGGTCGCGCGGCTACGGCGACATGGTCATGCTCCCCGATCTGGCCACTCTTCGTCGTGCGCCCTGGCTTCAGGCCACGGCCCTCGTCACCGCTGATCTCCGCTGGCACGACGAATCACCCGTTGCACCCTCGCCCCGTCAGATCCTCAAGGCCCAGCTCGAGCGCCTCGCTGAGCGTGGCCTGGACACCTTCGTCGCCACCGAACTCGAATTCATCGTCTTCGATGACAGTTACCGGGAGGCGTGGAAGAAGGGTTACCGCGCACTGGCCACCGCCAGCGATTACAACATCGACTACAACGTGTTGGCCTCGACCCGAATGGAACCGCTCCTCCGCGACATCCGCAACGGCATGGATGGTGCCGGAATGTACTGCGAAGGCGTCAAAGGCGAGTGCAACCTCGGCCAGCAAGAAATCGGATTCCGGTACGCATCCGCACTAGACACTTGCGATAACCACTCGATCTACAAGAACGGCGCGAAAGAGATCGCCGACGCGCACGGCAAGAGCCTCACCTTCATGGCGAAGTTCGATGAGCGTGAAGGCAACAGCTGCCACATTCACATCAGCCTTCGCGGAACAGATGGCACTGCAGTCTTTGCCGACAAAGATGCCGAACACGGCATGTCAAAGATGTTTCGTCACTTCATTGCTGGCCAGCTCGCCGTAATGCGTGAGCTGACCCTCTTCTCTGCACCGAACATCAACTCCTATAAGCGTTACGTTCCGGGAAGCTTCGCCCCCACCGCGCTGGCCTGGGGTCTCGACAATCGCACCTGCGCGCTGCGTGTGGTTGGCCAGGGCCTGGGAATGCGGGTTGAGAACCGCGTGCCCGGCGGCGACGTCAACCAGTACCTGGCGGTCAGCGCCCTCATCGCGGCCGGTCTCTACGGAATCGATAACGAGCTTGAGCTTGAGGATGCCTACGCGGGCAATGCCTACACGAGCGACGTCGCCCGCGTACCGGCAACGTTGCGGGAAGCCACGGAGCTGTTCGCGGCGTCGACATTCGCCCGCGAAGCGTTCGGCGACGAAGTAGTCGACCACTACCTCAATAACGCCGCGATCGAGTTGGCAGCCTACGACTCCGCAGTGACCGACTGGGAAAAGGTGCGCGGCTTTGAACGTCTCTGATCGGCCCCTTATCGGCCTGACCACCTACCTCGAGCAGTCCCAGACCGGCGTCTGGGATGTTCCGGCAGCGTTCTTGCCGAAAGCATACTTTGAGGCCGTCACGCGGGCCGGCGGCATCGCGGTGCTGCTTCCACCCCAGCCCGTCAGCCCCGAGATCGCCCGCCGGGTGCTCCACGGACTCGACGGATTGATCATCACCGGCGGCAAGGATTTCAACCCGGCTCGCTACGGCCAAGAACCCCACCCGACCACGGACGCACCTCGTCTCGACCGTGACGCGTGGGAAGACGAGCTCCTTCGCCAGGCGCTCGATGCTGACCTTCCATTCCTCGGCATTTGCCGGGGGGCGCAAGTGCTCAATGTGGCCCTCGGCGGCACCCTGCACCAGCACCTCCCCGACATCGTCGGCCACACCAGGTATCAGGCTGGCGGTGGAGTCTTCAACCACGTGCCGGTCGAGCTCGAAGGGGATTTGCTCACTCGAGCGATGCTCGGAGGCCAGCCTGCACCGCTGGTCGTCCCGGTGTACCATCACCAGTCCATCGACCGCCTCGCCGACGGACTCGTTGTCTCGGCGCGCACCAGCGACGGCGTGATTCAGGCTGTCGAACTGCCGGCGGCTACTTTCGGGGTTGCCGTGCAGTGGCATCCGGAGGCAGCACCAGAAGACATCCGACTGTTCGAGGGCCTAGTGGATGCGGCCCGACACTACCGAAAGGCTCTCGCGTGAGCACCTATACCGTCATCAACCCAGCGAATGAGACCGAGATCGGCGTTGTCGATCTGCTCGACATCGAGGCCACGGACGAGGCAATCGCCCGGGCCGCCGTCGCACAAAAGGCGTGGGCGCAGGTCTCCCCCGCAGACAAATCTCTGCTGCTGCGTCGTTTCGCGCAGACCGTAGACGGAGACCTCGAAAACCTTGCCGCACTGGAGGTCAGCAACTCCGGTCATCCGATCTCGCAGGCTCGTTGGGAAGCCGGCCACGTGCGCGACGTTCTTAATTACTACGCGGCAGCACCCGAGCGGATGTTCGGCCAGCAAATTCCCGTGGCGGGCGGCATCAACGTCACGTTCCACGAACCCCTCGGCGTCGTCGGTGTCATTACTCCGTGGAACTTCCCGATGACCATCGCGGCCTGGGGTTTCGCCCCAGCACTCGCGGCAGGCAACGCCGTGTTGCTGAAGCCCGCCGAGTGGACGCCGCTGACCAGCATCCGTCTGGGCGAACTCGCGCTCGAAGCCGGCCTGCCTGAGGGCCTGTTCCAGGTCTTGCCTGGCAAGGGCTCCGTTGTGGGCGAGCGATTCGTCACCAATCCCACTGTGCGCAAAGTCGTGTTTACCGGGTCGACCGCCGTGGGCAAGCAGATCATGGCCGGATGCGCCGACCAGGTGAAGCGGGTGACGCTAGAGCTCGGCGGCAAGAGCGCCAACATCGTTTTCGCCGATGCCGATCTGGAGAAAGCTGCTGCTGCGGCACCGTACGGAGTGTTCGAGAACGCCGGCCAAGACTGCTGTGCCCGCAGCCGCATCCTCGTGGAACGCAGCGCCTATGACCGTTTCATGGAACTCCTCGAACCCGCTGTTGCCGGCGTGCGCGTGGGAGACCCTGGCGACGAAGCGACCGAAATGGGTCCGCTGGTCTCGGCGAAGCACTTGGCTTCAGTGCAGTCGTACGTTCCGGCAGACGCTCCCGTCGCGTTCCGGGGTTCTGCGCCAGAGGGCCCGGGCTACTGGTTCGCGCCAACCGTGTTGACTCCTCAGTCACGCAATGACCGTTGCGTGACTGAGGAGATCTTCGGACCCGTCGTGACCGTGCTCCCCTTCGACGATGAGACCGATGCGTTGCAGCTGGCCAATGACTCCGAGTACGGGTTGTCTGGCTCCATCTGGACGAGGGATATCAGCCGCGCAATCCGAGTGTCCCGCGGAGTCGAGGCGGGCAACCTGTCGGTCAACTCGCACGCGTCCGTGCGCTACTCCACGCCGTTCGGCGGCTTCAAGCAATCGGGCCTCGGGCGCGAGCTCGGCCCCGATGCACCGCTGAACTTTACCGAAACTAAGAACGTTTTTATTGCCGTCGACTGACAACCCCACCCCTTTTCACTCAAGGAGCATCGAATGAGCATCACCCCTATTGACCTTACCCAGCGTCTCGCCGGCAAAGTCGCCGTCATCACCGGCGGAGCGAGCGGAATTGGTCTCGCCACCGCCCGACGGTTCGCAGCCGAGGGCGCAACCGTCATCATCGGCGACATGGACGAGACAACGGGCCTCGCTTCTGCCGAACTCGTTGGCGGACACTTCATCAAGGTCAACGTGACGGATGAGGAACAGGTGAACGCACTGTTCGACACCACAGCCAGCACTTATGGGTCAGTCGATATTGCGTTCAATAACGCTGGGATCTCGCCTCCCGAGGACGACTCAATCGTCACCACGGAACTGCCAGCGTGGGAAAAGGTGCAAGACGTCAACCTTAAGTCGGTGTACCTTTGCTGCCGTGCCGCTCTCCGGCACATGGTCAAGCAGGGGAAGGGGTCAATCATCAACACGGCCTCCTTCGTTGCCATTATGGGATCGGCAACCAGCCAGATTTCCTACACCGCCTCCAAGGGTGGCGTGCTCGCGATGAGCCGAGAGCTGGGCGTGCAGTTCGCCCGAGACGGAATCCGCGTCAATGCACTCTGCCCTGGCCCGACGAGCACACCCCTGCTTCAAGAACTCTTTGCGAAGGACCCCGAGCGCGCAGCTCGTCGTCTCGTACACATCCCCATGGGACGTTTCGCCGAGGCAGAGGAACTTGCGGCCGCGGTTGCATTCTTGGCCAGCGATGACTCCTCGTTCATCACCGCGTCAACGTTCATCGTTGACGGCGGCATCAGCTCCGCCTACACAACGCCTCTGTAATGGAAGAACCAGCCGGGCTCAACGGTGAGTTGCTGCTGCGCCCTGTGCGCGGCGGCAACTCATTTGAGGAGACCGTTCAGCGCCTCCTGCAGACGGTGCGCCTCGGCTTAGTCGGGCCGGGTGAACGCCTGCCTGCCGAACGTGAGCTCGCTGGGATGCTCGCCGTCAGTCGTGACACTGTGCGCGAAGCTATTGCTTCCCTCAGCGACGCCGGTTACCTCGTTTCCCGGCGCGGTCGATACGGGGGAACCTTCGTCAGCGAGGTCCTGCCGACGCACCTCCCCGGCACCGACCAAGAAGACGCGCTAGCGCCGACTCGTAACCTCTCCCCAGAAGTCATCGAAGACACGCTCACCCTGCGCGAGATCCTCGAGGTGGGTGGCGCGCGTCACGCGGCCGGCCGCGCCCTCACTCCCAGCGAACGCGAACTGCTCTGGCTGAGCCTCGTCGAGGCGAACGAAGCGACCGACGAGGAGTACCGCCGTCTTGATTCGCGCTTCCACCTCATGGTTGGTGAGCTAGCCGGGTCGGCCTCGCTGACTCCGCTCATCGCCGATGTGCGGATGCGCGTCAACGAGCTGCTCGACAACATCCCCTCGCTCGGGCCGAACATCGCCCACTCCAACACTCAGCACGAGCAAATCGCCATCGCGATCCTCACCGGCCGACCGGATGCCGCCGCTCAGGCGATGACCGAGCACCTCGCGGGCACGGCGCTACTGCTGCGCGGGTTCCTCGAGTAGCGCCTCGCGTGGAGTCGATTCGAAACGTGGTGGCGTCTAGACCGCCCAAAGTGATGATGCTTCCCAATCATCAGGCACGCCCACATGGCTGATCGGCAGCGCCTTCAGCACTGGGTAGGTCTTCAGAACTGAGGGGAGCAACCGCGATCTTCTGATTCCTTGCGATTCTCGCATGTGCTGAATAAGCGTGAGTTGCCCGAACGTTCTGTTCATGCTGAGGCCTGCATTGTCGAGGTCAGGGAATCGTCCGAGTGCAGGCAGCTTCGGAGTCTTCGTATAGACGCGATTGAAAAGTCGCCCATGATGCGCGCAAGCATTGCGCACAATCTCGAGCGCTTTCATCCACGACTCAAACTGGGGAGCGCTGAGTCCAAAAACGTCGGCGACACGATCTTGCACCGATCGCGGCGAGAACCCAAACAGATACCTCAGCGATCCCCCAGTCCAAGATCTCGACTGCAACCCAAATGGGAAGAGTCCCTCCGTATCGGTTTTCATGATGCGAAACGAAGTCTTCGTGGGACCTGACCAGCTCGCGCTCGTACTTGCGCAACCAGAAGTTGTAATCGTTTCCGCGTGAAGCCCTCACGTTGAGGAGCTCCGGTTTCAGATGAGCGCACTCGTCGACCTCCCCCAAAGCATGACCAAGAGCAGCCCGCACACCGAGCTCGACTGGAGCGAGAGCGTCAAAGGTTGTCGTTCGCAATCGCGCGTCGAAATCGTAAAGCTTCATGACATCCTCAAGGCTTGTGCCTACAAAGAACGTATCTTGTCGAGCACCGTTGCCCAGTTGTCGGAAGGAATACCAATATCCGCTGAGGCGGTAATAGTTGACGCGCTGCAGGTGCTGGATCGCCTCAGTGCGCGATCCCACATTCATGCCTCGGGAAATAAGAAGATCAAGTTGCGCATCATAAGACTTGAAAATCTTCACACTGGCTGGCAACAGAACCCTCGCCCAGAAAAATGAAGACCGGCCCTGGACCTGCAAAAGCAGGCGGAACCGGTCATGTTGTATCCAGAATAGTCAGTCATTGCGCTTCACACAATATGATCTAACAACTTTTGCTGCAGCGACTCTCCCCAGCCCTGCTCTCAAGCGCACCCTCGGTCCGTTCACCCACGCTGTGCAGAAATCCGGCATACGCTGAAGTCATGCTCACGCCACCAGAAGCCGCGAAGGTTCCCACCGAACGCATCCACCACGGCGATCACTACGTCGACAATTACGAGTGGATGCGCGACAAAGAGAGTCCCGATACCCTCGCGCACCTCCATGCCGAGAATGCGTACACGTCGGCACGCACGAGCCACCTCAGCGTGCTGCAGGAGCAGATCTTTGAAGAGATCAAAGCCCGCACTCAAGAGACCGATCTGAGCGTTCCAGTACGCCGCGGCCAATGGTGGTATTTCAACCGCACCGAAGAAGGCAAGCAGTACTCGATTCACTGCCGTGCGCCAATCACGGATGCTGACGATTGGACTCCGCCGACGATTGCTGCACCCGAGGTTGAGTCTGCAGCAGGCACAACCGCAGGCGATGACGCGGCGGCCGGCGACAACGCAACCGCGCCTGCCATCACCCTCCCCGGCGAGCAGATCCTCCTCGACGACAACGTCGAAGCCGAGGGCCACGACTTCTACAGCCTCGGCAGTTTCTCCCTCAGCGACGATGGAACCCTCCTGCTCTATGGCGTGGATGTCGAGGGCGACGAGCGCTACACGCTGCGCGTTCGTCAGCTGGGCGACTCCCCTGCCTCGACCACGGGCACCGCAGCCGCCGAGGCAGCAACCGACGAAACAGTCACCCGCTTCAGTTCCGCCGACGACCTTCCCGATGAGATCCCCGGCACCGCTTCAGGTGCGCTGCTGGATGTCTCTGGCCACTACGCCTTCTATACGACGGTCGATGACGCGTGGCGGCCCGATACCGTCTGGCGTTACGAACTGGGCACGGAGGCGGCATCCGCGGTCCAGGTTTTTCACGAACCAGACGAAAGTTTCTGGGTGGGCGTTGGTCGTTCGCGCAGTGGCAAGTATTTGGCCATCGAGGCCGGTTCACGCCTGACGAGTGAGACGCGCCTGCTCGACACGAGCACCCCAACCGGTGACTTCGAAGTTGTGTGGCCGCGCGAGGTTGGCGTCGAGTACGACGTTGAGCACGTGGTCGTCGGCACTCAAGATCGACTGCTGATCGTGCACAACAAAGACGCTATCAACTTTGAGCTCGTGAGTGTCGCCGCTGATGATGCTCTCGGCGAGCGCCGCGTAATTCTGCCCCACAACCAAGCCGTGCGGCTTGAGGGCGTGGATGCGTTCCGGGACTTTGTGGCCATCGAGTACCGCCGCGAAGGACTTACCCGGGTGGCCGTCGCGATCGTTCCGAAGCATGGCGGGCGTTATGAAGACACTCCACACGAGCTGAAGTTCGACGACGAACTTTTCACCGTGGGCCTCAGCTCCAACCCTGAATGGAACCAGCCGAGCATCCGCCTCAGCTATGGAAGCTTCGTTACCCCCACCATCGTTTACGACTACGTGGTGGATGACAACGAACTGCTGCTGCGCAAACAGCAGCCGGTGCTTGGCCGCTTCGACCCCGCGCTGTACACCCAGCGTCGGGAGTGGGCCACCGCCTCCGATGGCACTCGCGTGCCGATCTCGCTCGTGTACCGCAACGACCTCGTGACGCCCGGCACCCCCGCGCCGACCGTGCTCTATGGATATGGCTCCTACGAGATCAGCATCGACCCCGGCTTCGCAGTCGGCCGGTTGAGTCTGCTCGACCGCGGCATGGTCTTCGCTGTTGCCCACGTTCGCGGTGGTGGCGAGCTCGGTCGCACCTGGTACGAGGGCGGCAAAAAGCTTCACAAGCGCAACACCTTCACCGATTTCGTGGCGTGCGCTCACCACCTCATCGACATCGAAACGACGTCGAGTGATCGACTCGTTGCTGAAGGCGGGAGCGCTGGCGGCCTGCTGATGGGTGCCGTCGCGAACCTTGCCCCTCAACTGTTCTCGGGCATCCTTGCGGTCGTCCCGTTCGTTGACCCGCTTACGTCAATTCTCGACCCCTCGCTGCCGCTGACCGTGATCGAGTGGGATGAGTGGGGCGATCCCCTCCACAACGAGGAGGTCTACTACTACATGAAGTCGTACTCACCGCTCGAGAATGTGCACGATACGCACTACCCGCCGATCCTTGCCGTCACTTCACTCAACGACACCCGGGTGCTCTACGTCGAGCCAGCCAAGTGGGTTGCTCGACTACGCGAGGTAGGGGCGGATGCTCTGCTCAAGACTGAGATGGCAGCCGGCCACGGCGGCGTCTCCGGTCGCTACGATGCGTGGCGCGAACGGGCCTTCAACTATGCGTGGATGATCGACGCGAGCCGCACCTCAGCACGCTAGCGCTACTCGGTCCACCACTCGTCATACATCGACACCGGCACGGTACGCTTGTGGCGGCTGTTGAGGTACTTGGTCTCGATTTCGACGGCGACGTCGGCGGGCACGTCGCGGCCCTCGAGATAGCCGTCGATGTGCTCATACGTCACGCCGAGGTTGGCCTCGTCGGCCTGGCCCGGCGTGTGATCGAGTAGGTCAGCGGTCGGCACCTTCTCATAGAGACGCTCCGGGGCGTTGAGATGCTTGAGCAGCTGCTTGCCTTGGCGCTTCGTGAGCGCCGTCAGAGGCAACAGGTCAGCGCCGCCGTCTCCGAACTTAGTGAAGAAGCCTGTGACTGCTTCGGCCGCATGGTCGGTTCCGACCACAAGACAGCCGAGCTGCCCCGCAATCGCGTACTGCGCCACCATGCGCTCCCGAGCTTTCACGTTCCCCTTGTTGAAATCTGTGATCGGCTCGCCAAGAGCATCCGCAAATTCGGAAGTGATGCCATCAACCGCACGCTGGATGTTGAAGGTCACCTCCCGGTCGGCCTCAATAAAGTCGAGCGCCAATTGCGCATCATCCTCGTCGTGCTGCACTCCGTGTGGAAGTCGGACCGCCACAAACTGAGCTTCAGCACCCTCAGCACGCAGTTCGGTGACAGCCAACTGGCAGAGCCGCCCGGCGAGCGAGGAGTCCTGCCCACCGCTGATGCCCAACACGAGTCCCTTAGCGTGCGACGCCTTCAGGTACTCCTTGAGAAAGTCGATGCGCATGCGAACCTGCTCTGCAGCGTCGATCGTGGGCTGGGTGTTCAAGTCGTAGATGATGCGCGCTTGCAACGGTGTCATGGCTTAAATCTAACCCCCACATCCGGCATTAGGATTATTCACTTTGGCTTTACCGCGCGCACTCGGCGGGTTAGCCTAAAAATGCAACAGCCGCGAAACAAAGGGAGCCTTACGATGTTTGACCAACTGCTTCGGCCCAAGGTTGCGTTTCTTGTCGGCATCGGACTGCTCCTCGTGGGGTTCCTCTTCGAAGTTGTCGTTTATCCTGCCGCCATCTACGCCGCACAGTCGATCGGCTATCCGCTCGCATCAGACTTCGCCCAAGGGCTTGTGCAAATCGTCAGCACTATCTCGTGGATCATTCGTTTCGTCGGTCCCGCGCTCATCGCTGCGTCGCTCGTGCTGCTCAAGCTCGACCGCCTGTCGGCCGCGGGAACATTTCGCCCCACACAAACCGGCGCTACACACGACGAAGCTGGCGACTAGGCAGACCCCCTACTCGCCAGCGGTCTGCAGTCGGAGTGCGGGCTCTAGCCGAGCTCCTGTGCGGATCTCCCAGGGCAGCCCCGTTGGATCGAGGAACACCGCAGTGCGGCGACCCCACGGTCGGTCAATGGGGCCGTTGACAAGTTCGACGCCGCTTTTCGTAAGCGCAGCGCCGCCGACACCTCATCTCCATAGACGATGGATGCCGCGAAGACCGCGGTATAGAACTTACGCGAGGCCGCCACATCATCCGAAAAGACGGTGATTGCTTCGACATTGTTGAGATCATCAATCATGGCAATAGCATGCACCCGCGCGACAGCTCCCGGCAACCCTTCCGTGCAGCCATTTTGGGGTTCTCGAAACGAGGATCAGCACTAACTAGCGTGAGCTCAAAGCGGGGCTCGACGGGGGAAACAGACTAGATAGCACGAGAGTGGAACTCAGAACAAGACCCGTGGGCCGTCTATGACGGCGATGCTCCGAACGACGACGCCGAGGAGTCTCGCTTGCGTGAGCTAATCGACGACGCTACTCCCCCGGTGCCACTAATTCCGCACTCCCCACAATGGTTGTGGGGAACGCTCGGCGCGCTGTATGCATTCTCGTTCTCGAACCCGCTTGCGAACGCCATGATACGCAACGGCTCCGCCTGGCCGCAGGCGACGTGAATGACGTCGAAGACTGCGAGCAGAGCGAGGATGGCGGTGGTGACGACCATCCATTCGACTGTACAAGGGCACGACATGCACGGGGTCGCCCACACGCTTTGGTCAAGCAACAAAAAATCCCCCTCCAAAAAGGAGAGGGATTTAGATGCGATGTTGAGAACATCTTTTCGTTGCGGGGACAGTGTTCTGGTGCAGGACATAGGAATAGGGTGTCGCACGACATCGGAATACCCTGTCGCAGGTCATAGGCATACGCTCAGGCTGAGGCATGAGCAAACAGCGCCTCGTGATCACCGCCGTTCTTGCCGGTCAATCCCAGTCCGAAGTCGCCCGCCGCTACGGCGTTTCACAAGGGTGGATCTCGAAACTGATGACCCGCTGGCGCCTCGAGGGAGAGGCGGCATTCGAGCCGCGATCCCGCCGCCCTCAGACCAGCCCCACTGCAACACCAGCGGCAGTGATCGAGCTCGTGATCGCCCTGCGACAACGGCTCGACAACGCTGGTTTGGATGCCGGTGCTGACACCATCGGCTGGCACCTTTTTCACACCCACCAGATCACCCTGAACCGTGCCACCATCCACCGCATCCTGACNGTCAGATTTCACCCACTACCGCCTCAGCACCCCTTATGGGCAACCTGGCGCAGATACCGAGATCATCACCTGGCTCGATGACCACTCCCGCTACGCACTACACCTCTCAGCACACGCCCGCATCACTGCCGTGATCGTGCTGCGGAGCTTCACCCAGACCGCTCATCGGCACGGTTATCCGGCGTCAACGCTGACCGATAACGGAATGGTTTACACCGTGCGCCTCGCCGGCGGCAAGAACAGTGGCGGCCGCACGAGCCTAGAAACCGAACTCTTCCGCCTCGGGATCACGCAAAAGAATGGTTCACTCCATCACCCGCAAACTCAGGGCAAAGTCGAACGCTTCCAACAAACACTCAAGAAATGGCTTCGAGCGCAACCGTGCCAACCCACCACGATCACCGAGTTGCAACTGCTGCTGGACGAGTTCGCAGACGAATACAACCAGCGTCGCCCACACCGCTCGCTAGAGCACCGAGCAACACCATTCACGGCCTACACAACCAGCATCAAAGCCACACCCAGCAGCACCCCACGCGACGATACCCACAACCGAGTCCGCCACGACCGCATCGACAAATCTGGCACCGTCAGCCTTCGCGTTGCCGGCCACCTGCGTCACATCGGCATCGGCCGAACCCACGCCGGAACCCACGTCACACTGCTCATCCAAGAACTCGACGTCACCGTCATCAACGCCGCCACCGGAGAGATCCTGCGGGAGCTCACAATC
>NZ_BAAAKW010000006.1:0-550 GCF_039527955.1 Rhodoglobus aureus
ATCATCAAATGTCGGTATTGTGCGGTCAAGGAAGTGCAACCCTTCTCGGAGTGATCTCAATAACCACAACTTAGAAGGTGTTGCACTTCCGCTTAGAACCCGGGGAGGTCATCGGAAAGCTGAAAAAGTATGGCCAGGTCCTCTTCGTCGTCGATCAGCCGGCGACGATCGGCGCGCTGCCGGTCGCGGTCGCTCAGGCCGAGAATGTCCTCGTCGGCTACCTGCCGGGCCTAGCCATGCGCCGCATCGCAGACCTCCATCCGGGGGAAGCGAAGACCGATGCCCGCGATGCGGCCATCATCGCCCAAGCGGCCCGCACCCTTCCGCACGCGTTGCGGTCCATCCAGCTGNCATCCGCGGCCTCCTCACCCAGATCCACCCAGCTTTGGAGCGGGTTCTGGGACCGCACCTGGACCACCCGGCAGTGCTGGACCTGCTGCAGAAATACCCGTCGCCAGCGTCGATGAAAACTGCTGGCACGGTTCGCCTCGGCAACCGCCTGATCACGCGGGCACCCCGGATGGGACGTCGCCTCGCCGCCGAAATCACC
>NZ_BAAAKW010000007.1:0-22238 GCF_039527955.1 Rhodoglobus aureus
TGTTGGCAATCAGACTTCACCCACTACCGCCTCAGCACCCCTTATGGGCAACCTGGCGCAGACACCGAGATCATCACCTGGCTCGATGACCACTCCCGCTACGCATTACACCTCTCCGCCCACGCCCGCATCACTGCCGTGATCGTGCTGCGGAGCTTCACCCAGACCGCTCATCGGCACGGTTATCCGGCGTCAACGCTGACCGACAACGGAATGGTTTACACCGTGCGCCTCGCCGGCGGCAAGAACAGTGGCGGCCGCACGAGCCTAGAAACCGAACTCTTCCGCCTCGGGATCACGCAAAAGAATGGTTCACCCCATCACCCGCAAACTCAGGGCAAAGTTGAACGCTTCCAACAAACACTCAAGAAATGGTTGCGAGCGCAGCCCAATCAACCCACCACGATTACCGAGCTGCAACTGCTGCTGGACGAGTTCGCAGACGAATACAACCAACGTCGCCCACACCGCTCGCTAGAGCACCGCGCAACACCAGCCACGGCCTACACAACCAGCATCAAAGCCACCCCCAGCAGCACCCCACGCGACGACACCCACAACCGCGTCCGCCACGACCGCATCGACAAATCTGGCACAGTCAGCCTTCGCGTTGCCGGCCACCTGCGCCACATCGGGATCGGCCGAACCCACGCCGGAACCCACGTCACACTGCTCATCCAAGAACTCGACGTCACCGTCATCAACGCCGCCACCGGAGAGATCCTGAGGGAGCTCACAATCGACCTCAACCGCGACTACCAAGCCGCCGGCACAAAAAAATAGTCCGAACCCACAAACCGTGGGTTCGAACTATTCCGATGTCTTGCGACATCACAATTGTCGGGCTGACAGGATTTGAACCTGCGACCCCCTGACCCCCAGTCAGGTGCGCTACCAAGCTGCGCTACAGCCCGCGACAACTCAACTAGCTTACCGTGGAATCTGAGCGCTCGTGTTCACATTGAGGGTCAGGATGGGAGCGCCTGCCAGATCACTCAGCCGCAACCCCAAACGCGGCAGCGAAGAACTCGCGTTCATGCTCCGTGGAGGTCCTGAAAGCCGTGAGCATTGCATCCCGAACCGGCGGAGTGGCGTCTGCCGCGAGCGCCGTCACTATCGTGATAGCTCGCTCCGTGGCATCCGTGAATGCCTGGTCGGCATAGGTCGTCAACCAGTCAGCGTAGGGGTGCTCGGCGTGCGCTAGCGGGTGCAGGCGCGAACCGACGTCGTGGTACACCCAGAAGCACGGCAACAGGGCGGCCGCGAGCACCGCATAGTCACCACGGGCAGCGGTGGCGAGCAAGTGGTTGAGATAACCAGTGGTTGTCGCACTGGGTGAAGCCGCAAACACCTCACCCTCGGTGGCCCACGACTCGTGCAATTGCAGTTCCGTCACAATGCAGCCCTCAGCACTCGACGCCCAAAACGCTTGTTCCGCCGTGGTGGGTGCCAGTCGGGCTGCTTCGGCGAGCGCCCGCGCATAATCCCGCAAATAGAGCGCATCCTGAGCCAGGTACCACACAAAGTCGCCACGCTTGAGGGAACCATCACCCAGGGCACGCACAAAGTCACCCCCATCAATCTGCGCTCGGATGCTCGCAATCTCCGCCCACCAGTGCTCCCGCACCTCAGCTGGCGTCGGCGCCGTCACCACACCCCCGCGCTGCCACATCCCCGCGAAGTGGTTGATGGGCCCATGCCTACGCCCCACCTGCAGCGCTGCCCCGGCACGGATGCTCTCACTCAACCACCGCTTCGACTCCGCCACCGCGGCAGCCCACTCGCCCGTCGCCGCAATGCGGGTAGCCAGAGCGCTCGAGAGCGAACAGCCTGTTCCATGCGTGTTACTGGTGTCTATGCGGATGCCGGCAAACTCAGTCACGACCGGTACGTTCCCAGAACGGGCATCCACCAGCGCATCCGGAGCCTCAGCCCCACTCAAGTGTCCGCCCTTAGCCAGTACCCGCACCCCGTAGGCGGCAGACACCCGCGCGGCCTGCGCCAGCACCTCAGGCCAGGTCTCGACGACAGGTTCCGCGGCGATGATCGCGAGCTCCGGAATATTCGGAGTCACCAGGTCACACAACCGCACCAGCTCCCGTAACGCCAGCTCAGCTTCCGCATCCAACAGCCGGTCCCCACTCGTCGCGACCATCACCGGGTCGAGCACCACCAGCGGTGGCCGCACCTGCTCCAACCACGAACGCACGACACCAACCACCTCGGTGGTAGCAAGCATCCCGATTTTCACCGCATCAATGGCTATATCGTCACTGAGCGCATCCAACTGCTCGCGCAGAAATGAGGCTGGTGGCACATGCACGCCACGCACTCCCTGCGTGTTCTGCACCGTCAACGCTGTTGTCGCCGCCATACCGTAGCCACCATTGGCCGCAATCGACTTCAGATCAGCCTGAATGCCCGCACCACCCGAAGGATCGCTGCCGGCGATGCTCAGCACGCGAGGGACACGGGACACACGCGCTTCGATGGGTCCGCCGCTCATGCGTCTTCCCCTTCGCTCTCTCCCACAGGTTCGCCAGCCCACGCTTCGGCGAGCGCCCGAGCCGCCTCCCGCGGATCAGCCGCGCCACAAATTGCCGACACCACCGCAGCACCATCAGCACCCGATGCACGCAGCAGAGGGAGGTCATCCGGCCCCACCCCACCAATCGCGACCGAAGGCAGTGTGCTCAGGGCAATAAGCTCCGCCAGGCGGGCGTGCCCCAGCTGTTCCGGGGCATCTTTCTTGCTCGTCGTGTGGTGCAGCGCGCCAATACCGACGTAGTCAACACCCGCCGACTTCAGCCCCGCTTCAAACAGTTGGTCCTCACTGGCAGCACTCAGCCCGACGATCGCCTCCGGGCCAACAAGGGCGCGAACTAAAGCAGTGGGCAAGTCGTGCTGCCCCACATGCACCCCAGCAACACGGGAACCCATTTCGCGGGCCGCCAGATACACGTCAACCCGGTCATTCACGAGCACCGGAACCTTCAGCGCCACAGCGGTAGAGACCCGAAGCACCAGGTCGAGAAATTCGCGCGCAGGCATGTCTTTCTCCCGCAACTGCACCAGCGTCACTCCCCCGGCAACGGCCTCATAAACGAGATCAACAAGGTCGTGTCCGGCCGCGCGAGCCTGCGCAGAATCAGTCACCAGATAGACAGAGAGGTCAATGCCTTCCCGATAGCCTGTCAGCGAACCGGCGCCGACAGCACTACCGCCACTCATGCGAACACCGCCCGTGCCGCAAGATCGTCAACGGACACTTCGCTCAGCGCATCAAGCAGCGCCACCGCAAAACTGCCCGGCAGTGCCGAACGTTCGGCCGCCAGATCTGCCGCCACCGTGTACACGCTCGTGGCAGTAACAGCAGCGGTCAGGCTATCCGGAGTTACAGCAGCGAATGCCGCCATCAGAGCACCGAGCGCACACCCACCACCCGTCATCTTCGTCAGCACCGGATGCCCGTTCGAGAGCCTCACAACACTCACGCCATCGGTCACCAGGTCGGTTGCTCCCGAAACCGCGACTGCACCACCGGTCACTCGAGCCACAAGTTGCGCGGCGGTGATCGCGTCATTCACGCTGCTCGTGCTGTCCACTCCACGGCCCCCGGCACCGAGTTCGGCGAGAGCCAGAATTTCAGACGCATTACCCCGCACAATCGACGGCCCCAGATCGCGCAAATGGTGTGCCAGCGGTGTGCGAACCGGCAGCACACCGACCGCAACAGGATCAAGCACCCAGGGTGTTCCCGCCGCAATGGCAGCCGGGGCAGCTTCGAGGGCGGCGGCCCGTTGTTCTTCCCGACAGGTGCCGAGGTTGATCAGCAACCCGGAAGCAACACCGGCAAACATGCTCGCCTCATCCGGAACATCGACCATCGCGGGAGCCGCCCCCACCGCAAGCAGAGCATTTGCCGTGAAGCCCACCACCACGCTATTGGTGATGCACTGAACGAGCGGCGACGTCGATCTCACCGCCTCGAGCGCTTCTTGAGTGGCGGTCAGTAGGTTTGGTGGCGTACGCGACATGCACGACATCCCTTCGCTAGTTCTAACTAGATCAGGTTCGACGGGTGTGTTCTCAGCCCCGCAGGGCACCCCGTGTCACAAGTTGTGCCTCCACGATAGCGGGTAAGCGCAGGGGCGTGTTCGCCTCAGGCGGAAGCGAATGTGGACTATTTCAGCCACGGATGTCGTTGGCCTACGTGACAATAAAGATGACGCAAGATCTGTGCACCCTTTTCGATCCCGGCTGCTGCTTCGTCCTACCGCTTGCACAACGACAGGATTTTCATGACTAGCTTG
The DNA here is from genome assembly GCF_039527955.1 of Rhodoglobus aureus. NCBI lineage: Bacteria > Bacillati > Actinomycetota > Actinomycetes > Micrococcales > Microbacteriaceae > Rhodoglobus > Rhodoglobus aureus. Next base: position 4,314 of record NZ_BAAAKW010000007.1, read on the forward strand.
GCGCCGATTACCGGCAATATCTCGCTCCCCGGGGCGAAAACGACTGTGGCTGATGCCGCGGTCGACCACAGCGGTCGCAACCGTCTCGTCATCGCCCTCATGCTTGCGGCCACCTTTGTGGTGTTCCTCAACGAGACCTCGCTTGTGGTCGCTATCCCCCGCATCATGGCCGACCTCAATATCGAGCCGAGCACAGCCCAGTGGTTGTCGACCTCCTTCATGCTCACGATGGCGGTAGTGATTCCGATAACCGGATTCCTTATCCAACGCTTCTCGACCCGCAGCATCTACATCACAGCAATGTCCCTGTTCACTGCCGGTACTCTGCTTGGCGCTATTTCGCCGACGTTCTTCCTGCTCATTGTCGGCCGCGTGATTCAGGCATCCGGCACCGCCATGATGCTCCCCCTCCTTATGACAACAGTGATGACCCTCGTACCCCCGGCAACTCGAGGTAAAACCATGGGAAACGTCTCCATCGTCATGGCGATGGCACCCGCCGTCGGCCCCACCGTTGCGGGACTCGTCTTGGCCGTCTTCGACTGGCGCTGGGTGTTCATCGTGATGATCCCCATCTCGGTCACCGCACTCATTCTCGGCATCACCAAGGTCACCAACGTCACCGAGCCCCGCAAAGGCTCAATCGACATGTTGTCTGTCGTCCTTTCCGCGGTCGCCTTCTCCGGGCTCATCTACGGACTCTCCAGCCTCGGCGAATCCACCAGCGGAACTGCCGTACTCATCGCCCCCGCCATCCCCATCGCCGCCGGCGCGATTAGCCTCGTGCTCTTTATCGTGCGTCAGATCACACTGCAGAAGACCGACAGCGCGCTGCTCGACCTGCGCACCTTTGCCGCACCCGGCTTCGCGATCTCAATCAGCCTCATGATGGTCATGATGGCCGCACTGTTCGGCACCATCATCCTGCTGCCCATGTTTACGCAACAGGTCCTCGGGCTCGAGCCCATCCAAAGCGGACTCCTCGTTCTTCCCGGCAGCCTCATCATGGGCCTCCTGGGGCCCGTCGTCGGCCGGCTCTACGACAAAGTGGGCCCGCGACCCCTTATGGTTCCCGGTGCAATCCTCGTCAGTGCAGCACTGTGGAGCTTCACTACGCTCTCCGAAACCAGCTCACCGTTCCTGGTTATGGCAATCCACATCCCCATGAGCATCGGCCTAGCCTTCATGTTCACGCCGCTCTTCACCGCTGCGCTTGGCACGCTCAAACCGCACCTGTACTCACACGGCAGCGCCACCATCGGCACTGTGCAGCAGCTTGCCGCCGCCGCCGGAACTGCCCTGTTCATCGCGCTGCTGACAGTCCAATCCGTATCGCTCGCCGCAGCCGGTGCAGAAGAAACCATCGCCCTAGCCGGAGGTGTACGCCTCGCCTTCATGGCCGGCGGAATCATCTCACTCTTCGCCGTCGTCGCCACCTTCTTCATGAAGCGCCCGGTGTCTGAGCTGACGCCCGAGGATGCACCCGCGGATCACTAGCGGCCACTGCTTAACGCGAAACGGCGAGCCAGCTCTCGAAAGAGAATGACTCGCCGTTTGGCGTTTCTGGTACCGCACTCGCTAAACGAGCGCGGTACCAGCACAACTACTTGCGCTTGCGCTTCTCACGCACACGCATGTTGACCTGGATCGGGGTGCCGTCGAAGCCGAAGATCTCACGCAAACGTCGCGTAATGAATCGACGGTACTGCGGATCCAAGAATCCAGTCGTGAAGAGCACGAACGTTGGCGGGCGGCTTGATGCCTGCGTGCCGAACAGGATGCGCGGCTGCTTGCCACCACGAAGCGGGTGAGGGTGCTCTTGCGTAAGTTCGGCAAGAAGCGCGTTGAACTTTCCGGTCGGAACGCGGGTATCCCACGACTCCAGAGCCAGTTCGAGGGCCGGAACCAGCTTCTCCATGTGGCGACCAGTCTTCGCCGAGATGTTGACGCGAGGAGCCCAGGCAACATGCGACAGGTCCTTGTCGATTTCGCGCTCAAGGAGGTCACGACGTTCGTCATCGAGAAGATCCCACTTGTTGAAAGCCAGAACGAGCGCGCGACCCGATTCGAGCACGAGGTCAACAATTTTGAGGTCTTGAACGCTGAGCGGCTGGCTGACATCAAAGATAACAACAGCAACTTCAGCTTTCTCCAACGCTGCACTGGTGCGAAGCGTTGCATAGAAGTCTGCGCCCTGAGCCAAAGCAACACGGCGGCGAATACCGGCGGTGTCGACGAAGCGCCAGAACTTTCCGCCAAGCTCGATCTGCTCATCAACCGGGTCACGAGTCGTGCCCGCAAGATCGTTAACAACAACGCGCTCTTCACCGGCGGTCTTGTTGAGCAAACTCGACTTGCCGACGTTGGGGCGACCAAGAATAGCGACGCGGCGTGGGCCACCCACTTCTTCTTTAGCAACCGTTGAAATCTTGGGAAGAACCGTGAGCACGTGGTCGAGCAAGTCGGCAACGCCGCGACCGTGAACGGCGGAGGCGGGCCATGGCTGTCCGAGGCCGAGGCTCCAGAGTGAAGCGGCATCCGATTCCTGGTGAACGTCGTCAACCTTGTTGGCAACGAGAATCACGGGCTTCTTAGTGGCACGCAACATGCGCACAACGTGCTCGTCGGTCGAGGTGGGGCCAACCGTGGCATCCACCACAAACAGCACAGCGTCAGCGAGGTCGATAGCGATCTCAGCCTGAGCTGCAACGGAGGCGTCGATGCCCTTAGCATCTGGCTCCCAACCGCCGGTGTCGACGATGGTGAAGTGACGGTTGTTCCACTCGGCCTTGTAGTTCACACGGTCGCGAGTAACACCGGGGGTGTCCTCAACAACAGCTTCACGACGACCGATGATTCGGTTGACGAGAGCAGACTTGCCGACGTTCGGTCGGCCAACAATGGCCAGCACGGGAAGCGCGGGAAGGTAGTAGATCGCGTCAGGATCGTCACTGGCCGAATCGAGAACCTCAAGGTCTTCGTCGTCGAGCTCGTAGTCACTGAGGCCGGCGCGCAAAGCAGAGGTGCGCTGCGCAGCCTCGTCTTCGTTCATGCCGGAAAGTCGTTCGACGAGAGCCGGATTCAGTTCGGGAAAGTCGTCTTCGGCGGGCGAATGATCGGCCATGGGTAGTCCTTTAGTTACATGCTGGAGCGAACGAAACTCGCGACGGCCGTCACGGTCTGATCGAAGTCAAGATTGGTAGAGTCAATTGTGATGACTCCTTCTGCGGCGTTCATGAAGTCCACGACTTTGGAGTCCTGCGCATCTCGATAACTGAGTTGTTGCGCCGTTGTCGCGCTCGATTCTCCGGAGAGTTCGGCCGCACGTCTTCCCATCCTAGCTTCTTCACTGGCAGTTAGCAGAATTCGCGCCTGAGCGTCGGGGGCAACGACCGTAGTGATGTCTCGCCCTTCCACCACAATGCCCGGCTTTTCGCTCCCAGCCATGATGCTGCGGAACAGCTCAACCATGTATTCCCGCACCTCAGCAATGCGCGCGATGTTCGACACAACGCCGGTGATGCGAGGTTCGCGGATGTCGTTGGTCACGAGTTCCCCGTCGACCTTCACAAAGTAATTGTCCGGGTCAATCCCGATGCTGTACTCAAAGCGTGGAAGGGTATCGATCACGTTGCTCGGGCCGAGGGTGTCAACACCACGGTCGAGGCAGTGCAGCGCCAAACCGCGGTAGGCGGCCCCGGTGTCCAGGTAGTCAAAGCCGAGCTCGCGAGCGGTCGCTTTCGACACACTCGACTTTCCGCTGCCGGCCGGACCATCGACGGCCACAACAACAAACGACGGGTTTTTATTCACGCTAAGGTCTCTGCAATCTTCCAACCACGAGCTTCTAGCTCGCTAATAAGTAGGGCTTCCTTTTCGGGCAACACCGAGATTTCGGCGAGGCCGAATTGGGCCCCCGGTGAGTGCTCAAGGCGCAAGTCTTCCATGTTCACCTGGGCTTCGCCGATTTCGGTCAGCAGTCGTGCCAGCTCCCCCGGCTTGTCATCAACCATCACAACGAGCTGGCTAAAGTGCTTGCTCGTGCCGTGCTTGCCGGGGATACGAGCGACTCCCACGTTGCCTCCGGCCAAGAGTTCGGCGATAGCGCGGCGTGAGCCCGGCGCATCCGGAGCCTCCAGCGCATCAATCGCCACACCAAGTTCGGTCTGCAGCTCACGCAAAATCTGGGTAACCGGCCCCGAGTTTGCACCCAAAATCTGCACCCACAGTTCAGGCGCGCTTGAGGCAATGCGGGTGGTGTCGCGCAGCCCTTGACCAGAAAGAGCAACGGCGGCTTCGGATGCTCCAGCCAACCGGTTCGCGAGCAGGCTCGCCACCACCTGAGGAACGTGCGAAATCAGAGCCACCGCGTTGTCATGTTCGGACGCCGACATCGCCACCGGAACCGCACCGAGTTCGATCACCACATCTTCAACCGCACGGCGACGGAAAGGCTCTCCCCGCCCAACCACCCACGGTCGACCGATGAACAGATCGGCGCGGGCAGCACTGGCACCACCACGTTCGCGTCCGGCAAGTGGATGCGAACCAACATAGCGATCGAGATCGACACCCAGCGCGATTAGCTCGTCGAGCACGCCCACTTTTACGCTGGCGACATCCGATACCGTCGCCCTGGGCCACGCCGCAAGTTCGCGGGCAACAACTTCAGCCGTGACATCGGGCGGAACAGCAACGATCACGAGCGTCGGAGCATCGTCGGATTGCGGCGCACGACCAGCCCCGTAGTCAATCGCGAGGGTCGCGTTGCTGCGTGACGCATCGTGCAAGATCACATCGACACCCTTAGCGCGCAGGCCGTGCCCGATGCTGGCACCAAGTAGGCCAGCACCAACGATGCGCACCTGCCCGGTTATGCGGCCAAGGTTCACGACTGTTCCTCGGCGTCACGGGCGATCGTCAATACCGCGCCCAACTCCACCTTGGTCAAGTTGCGGGTGCCGCCAACACGGAGGGTGCCGAGATTGAGCGGACCAAACTGACGACGCACGAGATCGATCACCGGGTGACCAACGGCCTCCATCATCCGACGCACAATGCGGTTACGACCCGAGTGCAGAGTGAGCTCTACCATCGTTTCGTCGTTGGATGCTCGGCCGAGCGCCCGCGCCTTGTCCACCGCAATGGGGCCGTCCTCAAGCTCGATGCCCTTCATCAGCTGCGAAATAGTCTGCGCGCTCACGGTGCCCTCGACCTTGGCAATGTACGTCTTCAGAACACCGAACGAGGGATGCGCGAGCACGTGCGCGAGTTCGCCGTCGTTCGTAAGAATGATCAAGCCCGAGGTTTGAACGTCGAGTCGGCCAACGTTGAAGAGTCGTTCGTCATAGTTGCCGGTATACGGCATGAGGTCGGGGCGACCGCTCTCATCAGCCATTGAGCTCACCACGCCGACAGGCTTGTTGAGCATGACGTAGCGCTTGGTGGTATCGAGCTGGATCGCGCTGCCGTCCACTGTCACTCGGTCGGTCGGCTTGACGCGGCGGCCTGCCTCTTCGACAACCTTGCCGTTCACGGCAACGCGTCCCTGGTAGATCAGGTCTTCCGAGACCCGGCGCGAGGCGACTCCTGCCGCTGCCATAACTTTTTGAAGGCGTTCGCCTTCGGGATTGCTGGGGCTTGCGCCATTAGCGTTATTCATCAAAACCGTCCGAACCATCAGATAAAAGCGGCGAGATTGGAGGTAACTCGGCAATGGAGTTGATCCCCAATTGCACGAGCATAAGCTCCGTTGTTTCGTAATGGATGGCGCCCGTCTCGTTGTCGGTAAACGCCTCCGTAATAAGTCCTCGGCCTAGTAGCGTACGCACAACTGAATCAACATTGACGGCGCGCACTGCTGCGACCGCTCCCCTGCTGATCGGTTGCTTATACGCAATTACGGCCAATGTTTCGAGCGCAGCCTGGCTCAAGCGTGACGGGTTTTGCGTAAACACAAAGTCGCGCACTGCGGCGTCGTAGTCGGCACGCACGTAAATGCGCCATCCGCCGCCCACTTCGCGCAGTTCAAAGCCACGACGCGGGCCGTCGCCTTCACCATTGAAGTCAGCGCGGAGTGCGCTGATGGTCTTGCGGATCTTGGCAACGGGCGCGTTGAGCGCGGTCGCCAAGCTCACCAGACTTTGCGGCTCGTCGGCCACCATGAAGATCGCTTCGAGCCCACGGGCGAGGTCAACAATGGGGTCGGCCTCGATCGCTTCCGTCGCAGCGTCAGTCATCACAGCATTAGTTTCCATAGTCAGCTCCCAGATTAGCGAGGCTATCGTCTGACCAGTGGTGCGCGGTCCACCGCACGGTCAGCTCGCCCAGTGGCTCGATCTGTTCAAATGCCACATTTTCGCCGCGGTACAGCTCCAAAACGGCCAAGAATCGCGCAACAATCACGCCTTTGAGCTCTGCACCCGCAATGAGCTGCCGGAACGTCATCGGCTCCCCCGCACGCAACAGTGCGACCACATATGCTGCCTGTTCGCGGATGCTGATGAGCGGTGCGTGCAAATGGTCGAGCCCGACGCTAGGAATTTCTCGCGGCGTGAACGCGAGGGTCGCGAGCGCGGCGAAATCGTCGAGGCTGAGAGTCCAGACCAGCTCAGGAGTTTGGGTGCGGAACTTCTCTTCGAGTCGCACCGAGCGAACCGTGCGCGTTGACTCGGCGTCGAAGTGGCCCGAGAACCAGTCACTTGCCTGCTTAAACGCTCGGTACTGCAGCAGACGAGCAAAGAGCAGATCGCGTGCTTCGAGCAGCGCTACATCTTCGGCATCCACTAGTTCGCCCTGAGGCAGAAGCCCGGCAACCTTGAGGTCGAGCAGGGTCGCTGCAACGACAAGAAACTCGCTGGCCTGGTCGAGCTCGTCGATTCCGTCGCCACTGCCGTCGCCCGTGGACTCAAAGTCGCGCAAGTAGGCGATGAATTCGTCGGTGATCCTCGACAGCGAAACCTCGGTGATGTCGAGTTCGTGCTTCGAGATCAGCGAAAGCAGCAGGTCGAATGGCCCGGTGAAGTTGTTGAGCGAGACCGCGAAACCCGGCGCGGGCGACTGGGCCTCTTCCACGTCGCTAGGCGACGGCGCCACGGGCGATCAGCTCTCGCGCCACCTGGCGGTAGGCGTGCGCCGCGGAATGGTCGGGTGCAAAGGTCGTGATGGGCGCGCCAGCAACACTGGCGTCGGGGAACTTCACGGTGCGACCGATCACGGTCTCCAGCACATCGTCACCAAAGTTTTCGACGACACGTTCAAGCACCTCACGCGAGTGCAGCGTGCGCGCATCGAACATCGTCGCCAAAATACCATCAAGCTTGATGGCGGGGTTCAGACGATCCTGAACCTTCTCGATGGTCTCGACGAGCAGTGCAACACCGCGCAGCGCGAAGAACTCGCACTCGAGCGGAATCAGAACGCCGTGAGCGGCCGTCAACGCATTGACGGTTAACAAACCCAGCGAGGGCTGGCAGTCGATAAGGATTACGTCGTACTGGTCGCTGACCTTGCGCAGCACGCGCGCCAAGATCGTTTCGCGGGCAACCTCATTGACGAGGTGCACTTCAGCAGCCGAAAGGTCGATGTTGGCCGGAATCACGTCGAGCCCGGGAACGTTCGTGTGCACGATCGCTTCTGCCGGGTTCTTGATGGTGCCGAGCAGTAGGTCGTAAATGGTGGGTACGTCGTGCGTAGGCACGCCCAGGCCCGCTGAGAGGGCTCCCTGAGGGTCGAAGTCGATCGCAAGCACGCGACGACCATATTCGGCGAATGCTGCGCCCAGATTGATCGTGGTGGTGGTCTTACCTACGCCACCCTTCTGATTGCACAGCGAAATAATGCGTGCGGGGCCGTGGCCCGTGAGCGGTGGTGGCTCAGGAAAAGTAGTGAGGGGCCGGCCGGTTGGGCCCATTGCCGGAACATCCAACCCTGCCAGCGTTGATTTGTTCTCACGCTGTGTCGTCATGCTGAAAGTTTACTTCGCGCATCCGTCACAGCTTGCGCTCCCACGCGCGGACACAGCAGGGTCACCTCTACCAAAGGTTGAGGGTTTGGATGCGCGACACGCGGGTACCGCGAGCACCTGACGTTGGTCGGCCAATCCCTAGTCGCTCCCTAGTCGCCCTCTAGCGGGCCCGCGGATGCGCCGTCGTGTACATATCGCGCAGAGTGTCGGCAGTCACCATCGTATAAATCTGCGTCGTCGCAACAGACGAATGGCCGAGCAGTTCTTGCACAACGCGCACGTCGGCTCCCCCCGAGAGCAGATGCGTCGCAAACGAATGCCGGAAGGTGTGCGGGGAAATATCGATGCCCAGATTCACCCGGTCGGCGGCGGCTTGGATGATCAGCCACACGTTCTGCCGAGACAACCGCGCCCCGCGCGCACCCATGAACAACGCCGGAGTTGACGGCCCCTTCACCGAGAGCGTTGGTCGAGCCCTCACCAAATATTTCTGGATCGCCTCCCGCGCAAAACTGCCCACCGGAACGATGCGCTGCTTATTGCCCTTGCCCAGCAGGCGCACGATGTCCCCATCGATCATGTCGTCAACGTTCAGCGAAACCACCTCTGAGACGCGCGCGCCGGTGGCATAGAGCAGTTCGAGCAGAGCCGTGTTGCGCAACGAGATCACGTCATCACCATCAAACGACGACAACACACTCGCCATCTGCTCGATCGTGATCGCCTTCGGTAAGCGCATCGACTGCTTCGGAATCGCAACCGCGTGAGCAACATCGACTGTCGCGAGTGATTCATCGATAAAGAACGTGTGCAGCCCGCGCACGGTCGACAGCATCCGTGCGACCGAAGATGCCGCGAGCGGACGTTCAGGATCAGCACGCAGGCTGTGCGCAAACGCGGTCACGTCATCCGCAGAAATCCGGTCTGGGGTCGAAATGTCGCGCTCCCCCAGAAACGTGAGATACGACTCAAGGTCTCGGCGATACGCCGCCAACGTGTTCTGCGAGAGCCCGCGTTCAATCGCCAGATGTCGAAGGTAGCGCTCAGAGGCGACCGCAATCGCGTTCCCCGCCCCGGTGCGCATCGACTCACTCATCTGACTCAGCTATTCGTGTGCATTACTCTGGCGAACTACTCGTCGTAGTTTCGTGGATGCCGCGGCCATGGCTCATCGGCAGGGCCGAGGGTATTCCAGCCCCGGTCGCGCCCAAGCTGGGCCGCAAGCAGTCCAACGCACAGGATCGAGTTCTGGATGCGGCGGTCAAGCACTGCTTCGACAGCGTCCTCCAGCGGAACCCAGTGCATTTCAATGCCGGCCTCTTCCGCATAGCGGTCGAACGTATCGCCCGTGTTGCTCACTCCGCGAGCGAGGTAAATGCGCACGGCTTCGTTGCTTCCGCCAGGCGAGGTCAGCATTTCACTGAGCACATGCCATGACTCAGCCTGCAGATCGGTTTCTTCAGCGAATTCACGTTGCGCAGCACGCAGCGGCGACTCATTGAGCACGTCGAGGAGGCCAGCGGGCAGTTCCCAATCGCGCAGACGCACCGGATGCCGGTACTGCTTGATCAGCAAAACCCGGTCACGCTCATCCATGGCCAGCACCGCAACCGCGCCGGTATGGTTCACGAATTCACGCGTGATGGCAGAGCCATCTAGCTCAAAACTTTCGCGGTCAACATTCCACACATGACCGGCGAACACCGTTTCGGTGTTCAGCAGTCGTGGGGTGACGCGGTCGTCACTGAGTTCGTTATGCATCATCCTGCTCTGTCACCTCAAAGAGGCGGCTGGATTTTTGACGCTCAAGCGCTGCCGCAACAAGGCCACGGAACAGCGGGTGCGCGCGGTTCGGGCGCGACAGCAGTTCGGGGTGAGCCTGGGTTCCGACGTAGTAGGGGTGGACTTCGCGCGGCAGCTCAACGAATTCGACGAGAGTGCGGTCGGGGGAAATTCCGGAGAACGTGAGTCCAGCATCCGCAATCTGCTGGCGGTATTCGTTGTTCACTTCGTAGCGGTGACGGTGGCGTTCAGCTGCGGTCGGTGCGCCGTAAATTTCTTCGACGATCGAGCCTGGTTCAAGGTCGGCATTGTAGAGGCCGAGACGCATCGTGCCGCCCATGTCTCCTCCGGCAATGATGTCGACCTGCTCCGCCATCGTGGCAATAACCGGGTACTTGCTGTCGGCGTCGAACTCTGTCGAGGATGCGCCTTCGAGGCCCGCCATGTCGCGGGCATATTCGATGACCATGCACTGTAATCCAAGGCAGATGCCGAGGGCGGGGATGCCGTTCTCGCGAACGAATTTGAGGGCGCCGAGCTTGCCCTCAATGCCGCGCACACCGAATCCACCGGGAACGATGATGCCGTCGAGGTCACCGAGTTGCTTGGCTGCCCCTTCGGGGGTTTCGCAGTCGTCGGAGGCAACCCAGCGAATGTTGACCTTCGTGTTGTTCGCGAATCCGCCGGCACGTAGTGCTTCGATTACCGAGAGGTAGGCGTCGGGCAGGTCAATGTACTTGCCGACAAGGCCGATGGTTACTTCGTATTTCGGGTTGTGCACGGCTTCGAGCAGCTCGCTCCAGCCATCCCAGTTCACTGACTTAGCTTCGAGACTGAGCTGGTTGATGATGTAGGCGTCGAGTCCCTGGCTGTGCAGCATTTCAGGGATGTCGTAGATGCTCGATGCGTCGGTGGCGTTGACGACAGCATCTTCTTCTACGTCACACATGAGCGCAATTTTGCGTTTGTTGGATTCGGAGACGGGGCGGTCGCTGCGCAGCACGAGGGCATCAGGTTGGATGCCGATGGAGCGCAGTGCGGCAACGGAGTGCTGGGTGGGCTTCGTTTTTTGCTCACCGGATGCTGCCATGAACGGCACAAGCGAGACGTGCACGAAGAACACGTTCTTGCGACCGAGTTCGTGACGCACTTGGCGGGCAGATTCGATGAAGGGCAGGCTCTCAATGTCGCCGACGGTTCCACCGATTTCGGTGATGATGACGTCGGGCTGCGGGTTGTCATCGTCGAAGGGGCCGGCGGCCTGCAGGCGCATGCGGCGCTTGATCTCATCGGTGATGTGCGGAATGACCTGCACAGTGTCACCGAGGTACTCGCCGCGGCGCTCTTTGGCGATCACTTCGGAGTAGATCTGGCCGGTAGTGACGTTGGCTGCCTGATTGAGCTTGATGTCGAGGAAGCGCTCGTAGTGTCCGATGTCGAGGTCGGTTTCGGCGCCATCATCGGTGACGAAGACTTCACCGTGTTGGAAGGGGTTCATGGTGCCGGGATCCACATTCAGATAGGGATCCAGCTTCTGCATGACGACGCGGAGCCCGCGTGCTGTCAGCAGGTTTCCGAGACTCGCCGCCGTAAGGCCTTTACCGAGAGAAGAGACGACTCCTCCGGTGACGAAGATGTGCTTTGTTACGACCGCGTTTTTATTGTCCACCACGGGGTTCTATCGTATCCCACGTCTGACGTATCTGTCGCGGCCTCAGGGCGTTTCGTTACCGGCTTAACAGCCTGAGGTGTCGCAAGGCGGAAATGCTACGTCACGTTCGCGGCCTGAACTAGCGGCTTGCGTGCTCGAGTTCGTGCGCCGTCTGGAGGAGTTCGCGGGCGTGGGCGAGCCCCGACTCGGAGTCGGGCAGGCCTGAGAGCAATCGCGCCATCTCGGCGATTCGCGCTTCGCCGTCAAGCTTGTGAACGCTGGATGCCGTGACTGAGCCGTCGTCGTCCTTGATCACGCTGAGGTGGTTGTCAGCAAACGCGGCAACCTGGGCAAGGTGGGTGACAACGATCACTTGGGCGGTGCGGCTGAGCTGGGCCAACCGTTTGCCGATCTCGATGGCGGCAGCACCGCCGACTCCGGCATCCACTTCGTCGAAGATGAAGGTCGGCACAGGATCATTGCCGGCGATGACGACTTCGATGGCGAGCATGACGCGGGAGAGCTCTCCCCCGGAGGCGCCCTTTCCGAGTGGACGCGGCGGTGCTCCGGGATGCGGGCGCAGCAGGATCGAGACTTCGTCTTTTCCGCTGAGCGAGTAGTCGCTGCGGTCTTCGACGGTGACAACGATCTCGGCGTTGGCCATGGCCAGTTGGGCGAGTTCGTTCGTTACTTCTGCGGAGAGTCGTTCGGCGTTACGAGCGCGCACGTCGCTGGCTTGTGCGGCAAGGGCGATGAGTTCGGCCTGGTCGGCTTCTACCTGTGCCCGCAGTGCATCAATGCGGGCGGAATCATTGTCGAGGTCGAGCAGACGCTGGCTGCCGGTATCGAGCACATCGACGACATCGTCGAGGCTCACACCGTGTTTGCGAACGAGGGCAGCGAGTTGGCTGCGGCGTTCTTCTACCTGTTCGAGTTCTCGACTGCCATCGGCATCGAGGCTTGCGAGGTAGCTAGAGAGATCGGTGGCAATTTCGCCGAGGGTGATGGATGCTGCCGCCAACGCTTCAGCGATCGATGCGAGCTGGGCGTCGTGCTCAGCAACCCGCTCTAGCCCGCGGTAGGACGAGGCAAGCTGTGCCACCACATCGGAGCTGTCATCTGCCGCATCTGCCGACAACACCGCGTGGGCACCTTCTGCCGCGAGGCGCAATCCTTCAAGATTGGCGAGTCGATCCGCTCGTTCGGTGAGCTCAACGTCTTCGCCACGGCGCACGTCGGCCGCCTCAATTTCGTCGATCGCTACACGAAGTTCTTCGGCTTCTCGGCTGCGCAGATCGCCTTCGGCAACGAGCACATCGAGTTCGCCCTGCGCAGTTTGCCAACGGCGGAACACGGTTTGGTACTGCCCAAGCACTGTTGCAAGTTCGACTCCGGCGAAGCGGTCGAGGGCGTTACGTTGCGCCGTGGATGATTTGAGTCGTATTTGTTCGGATTGCCCGTGCACGACGACCAGCTGAGCGCCGAGTTCGGTGAGTACGCCTACTGGTGCACTGCGGCCGCCAACGACGGCGCGACTGCGGCCTTCCCGTGGGACGGTGCGCACGAGCAGCAGTTCGCCGTCGTCAAGATCGCCTCCGGCATCCCGCACGCGTTCTGCAACTGCCGATTGTGGGTCGATGACCCAACGACCTTCAACGGATGCTTGATTGCTGTCTGCGCGGATCGTTGTTGCATCGGCACGCTCCCCCAGCAGTAGGCCGAGGGCGGTGACAACCATTGTCTTACCCGCGCCGGTTTCGCCGGTGAGTGCGGTGAAGCCTGGGCTGAGCGGAAGTCGTGCCGAGGCAATAACACCGAGGTCGCGAATGGAGATCTCTTCGATCACGAGTTGGCGCCCTCCTCCGAAGCTGGGCCACGCCATCCGTTGACCGGCAAATTGAATTTCTTGACGAGACGATCAGTGAACGGGCCTTGGGCGAGTCGAGCAAGCCGCACCGGTACCGGTGAGCGGCGCACGATGACACGAGCACCTCGGGGCAGGTCATAAGCGCGACGGCCATCACACCACAGCACGCCGATTCCCATGTTGCGATCGAGCACTTCAACCGCGAGGGCCGAGTCTGGCCCAACGACAATGGGTCGCGCAAAGAGTGCGTGGGCGCTCAAAGGCACGAGGAGAATGGCATCGAGGCTGGGCCAGACGACGGGGCCGCCAGCCGAAAATGCGTAGGCAGTGGATCCGGTGGGGGTCGACATGACGACTCCGTCACAGCCGAAGGATGAGAGTGGTCGGCCGTCGACCTCAATCACGACTTCGAGCATCCGCTCCCGGCTAGCTTTTTCTACGGTTGCTTCGTTGAGGGCCCACGTTTCGTAGACAACCTCAGAATCGACCTTCACTCGCACGGAGAGCGTCATGCGCTCCTCAACGAGGTAGTCGCGAGCGAGAGCGCGTTCGACAGTGGAGGTGAGTTCTTCGCGTTCGCTTTCTGCGAGGAAGCCAACGTGGCCCAGATTCACCCCGAGCAGCGGCGCACTGCACCCTCTGGTCAGTTCGGCCGCGCGAAGGATCGTTCCGTCACCGCCGAGAACAATAACGAGTTCGAGCTCACCCGTCTCAACCTCATTGCCCAGTCGGGAGACCGGGGCGAGGCTCGGCTCAGCCTGAAGAATAGTTTCGTAGCTGTCTGGCGATAACACCGGAACTATGCCGGCGCTGATCAGCTGATGACACACTGAAATCGCGGCGGTCAATGATTCTGCCCGACCCGTGTGGGCAATTACTAGGATGTGACGATCGGAAGCGTGAGAGTTCTCGGACTGCACCGTGCACCTCTCCTTCGCAGTGATTGATAATTCGTATCGCGCTGGCCCAAACCTCGCTCTAAGCGATGGAACAGACCTGTGTTAACCATTGTGTCGGATTGGTGTCCGATCGTGCGCTCAACCAGACCAGATACTCACGGTTTCCCGCATTTCCGGCTATTGGGGAGGAGATGGCCCCGGCTGTGCCGAGCCCCAGATCCCAGGCTGCCCACAAGACGCCCATAATCGCTTCGTCGCGCAGCGCCGCCTGGTGCACAATGCCCTCGCGAATGTTCGTGCGCCCCACCTCAAACTGTGGTTTCACGAGCAAAACGTAGTCCGCAGCATCCCCCACCGACGCTTGCAGGGCAGGCAGCACAGTACGCAGCGAGATGAACGAGAGGTCAGCGACCACGAGTGTCGGCGTTTCGGATGTCCCGCTCAGATCTGCAAGCGACTGCGCGGTGAGATAGCGGGCATTCTCTCGCTCAACCACCCGAACTCGAGCATCCGAACGCACCAGATCAACGAGTTGGCCGTGCCCCACATCAAACGCGATCACTTCTCGGGCGCCACGTTCGAGCAAAACTTGTGTGAAGCCCCCTGTGGAGGCGCCAACATCGAGGGCCAGCCTGTCGCTGGCATCAATGCCGAACGACTCGAGGGCGGCGACAAGTTTGTGGGCGGCGCGACTCACATAGTGATCGGTTTCAGCAACCTCAATCGCGTGATCATCGGTCACGGGTGTGGACGCTTTGGGCACGGCAACGCCCTCGACCGTCACGAGGTTGTCAGCGATGAGTTTCGCTGCATGAGTGCGGGATCGGGCGAGACCTCGCGCCGCCAACGCAGCATCTAGGCGCATACTAGCCATGGCGCGGGAACGAGTCCTTGCCCTCGAGTTGCTGCTGCAGCTCATCATGAATCTGCGTGAATGCGGCAGCCCTCGACTCAAGCGGTTGATCTTCGATCAGGCTCAGTCGTGACATCAGTCCGTCGACGGGTGATTCATCGCTCATACTCACGAATATAGCTCCGCGGGAACCTCAAGCGCATAGATGGCGCTCCCCGAGTTCCAGATTGCTGCCGATCCGGCGCGCAGTCGGTCGATGGATGTTCCGGCCGACGTCACGGTCAAGCGCTGTGCTTCCAGGCGCACTGTCGCCGTTCCCACTGTCGTCACTACGGCGGCGCCGTCGTGCGTGACCACGGTTTCTGGATACGGCTCATGCAGCCCCCGCAGGTCGTCGACGATCATCGTCGGACGCTCTTCGGGAATCGCCGCAAGCACTTGCTTGGCCTGGTCGATGCCGGTGAGCACGAGCAGCGACGGGATGCCGGCCTTGTTCGCACCGAGAATGTCGGTGTCGAGGCGGTCGCCAATCATCAGCGCTTCGCGTGACTCGTAGCGGGTGAATGCCTCTTCGAAGATTGCCACTTCTGGCTTTCCGGCGACGATCGGCAGCCGACCAACAGCGGTGTGCACGGCGGAGACGAGGGTGCCGTTTCCCGGCGCGGTTCCGCGAGCTTGGGGAATCGTCCAGTCAGTGTTCGTCGCGATCCACGGGATGCCGGCTTCGCCACCTTTGAGAGCGAACGCGGCTTCAGCAAGGTGCACCCACGCCACGTCAGGGGCAAAGCCTTGCACGACGGCCGCCGGCGAATCCTCTGCGGAGCGGGTTACGACAAAGCCGGACTTCTCGAGCTCACTCGTGAGCCCGTCTCCCCCAACGACCATGACGGTGGCACCCGCAGGCACCAGTTCGCGAAGCAGCCCCATGGCCGCTTGGGGTGAGGTCACAACATCGTTCGGCTCGACGCGCAGTCCGAGTTCACTCAGATGAGTGGCGACGGAGACGTCGGTGCGCGAAGCATTGTTGGTGATGTACGCAACTTGCGCGCCCTCAATCGCGTTGATGTTCTCGACGGCATAAGGAATCGCATCCGCACCGCGATAAACGACGCCATCAAGATCGGCAAGAACCAGCGTGATGCCGGCGAGCGGTGTCTTACTCGACACGCTCGCCGCTTTCGCCTTGGTTCCCGTCAGATTCGTTGCCATCAACATCGTCAGTGCCGTCCAGAGGCCCATCGGCATTCTCAGTTTCTGTGTCGACTACGGCATCCGCTTTGGCATCGACGTCGACGCGTTCGTCTGCACCGGCGCTCGATTCCTCACCATCGTACGAAGCATCTTCGTATGACGCGTCATCGAACTCGAGCTCTTCTTCGACTATTTCGATGGTGGCATCATCGTCTTCGTTGAGCGCATCAGCAGCAACATCGGCTCGGTCGAACCAGGTCGCTGCTTCTTCTTCGCGACCGAGTTCTTCGAGCACGGTGCCGTAGGCGCCAAAGAGTGCCGGGCTGTAGCTGAATGCTTTGGTGGGATCGAGCTGCGGAATCTGCAGCTCGACGAGTGCTTCTTCGGCCTGTCCGAGGTCAAGTCGAGCGCCAGACATGGCAATCGCGAGCTCAACTTGCACGCCAACTGACAGGGTGCTGCGGCGAACCGAGCGTCCCAGCTCGAGTGCGCGTTCGGGGCGCTCAAGGCCGCGTTCGCTATCAACCATCATCGGCAGTTGGTCGTCGCGACCAGAGATACGTCGGTAGGTGCGCAGTTCGCGCAGCGCGAGTGCGTAGTCCTCAGTTGCATAGGCGGTGATCGCGAGTGTTTCGCGCACAACACCGATACGACCGGCACGGCGTGCAGCCGAAATTGCGTGTTGGTGAGCGAGCTCGGGATCGCTTTCGATGAGCTGCGAGACCATCACAAGGTGCAGGGCAACACCTTCCGCGTTTTCCTTGCTCAAGGTCTTCAGCTCATTGGAGGCGATGCGGTCAAGCATCTTCGGGGTGATGCCCTCAGGAATCTCGGGTGCCTGGTGGAATGCACGCACCGAACGGATGCCGAAGGGGTCACGATCTTCTTCAGGCTCGCGTTCGCTAGCGTTGTGGTCTCCGCGCGCGGGTGCACCGCCCTTGGTCCACAAACGTTTCTCGGGGGGCCCATCGCTGCGACCTGAACCGCGGTCGGGACGTCCTCCGCGTTCCGGGCGACCGGAGCCGTCGTTACGCTGCGGACGAGCCGGGCGATCGCTGCGCTCGGGGCGACCTGAGCGGTCTCCGCGGTCGGGGCGGTCGTTTGAGCGTGGCGCCCGGTCATCCCGGTCGCCAGACCGTGGTGGCCGGCTCTCGCGGTCGCCTGAACGCTGCGGACGCCCTTCGCGGTCGCCCGCAGAATCGCGACGCGGTGCGCGGTCGTCACGGCCGTTGTTGTCACGTCGAGGTGCGCGGTCATCGCCACCGTTGGAGCCGTAGCGAGGTTTGCGGTCGTCACCTGATGGCGCACCATCGCGGCGAGGCCGGCGGTCGTCGCCTTCGGGTTTGGCCCGCCAGGGTCGGTCGGAACCGGATGCTGGCTTGCCGCGAGCTGGACCACCTGCGGCGTTGTCGCGGCGTGGCCTTCCTTCGCTTGGTCGTCCCTCACCTGGTCGCCCACCGGTGGGTCGACCACCAGATCGTGGCGCGCGGTTTCCGTGGGGTCGGCTATCGCGACGTCCATCGTTACCTGACGAATCACTCACTTTTTGCTCCTGAATCTGGGTGGGACTTAACGCAAAATGGCCACCCTCCGCGTCTATTAAACACGGGGGTGGCCATTTTACAATTGAAGTCCGGCGGTGTCCTACTCTCCCACAAGGTCCCCCTTGCAGTACCATCGGCGCAGAGAGTCTTAGCTTCCGGGTTCGGAATGTAA